>NZ_BACZ01000754.1 GCF_000333375.1 Curtobacterium sp. B18 | reverse complement strand
CGAGCACACCGCCCTGCCCGGGAGCGAGGGTCTCGCCGAACACGGTGACGTTCGCGACACCGGCCGCGACGATGATGCCGCCGACGGCCCCACCGAGGATGGGCGTCCCACCGAACTCCTTCGCGGCGTTCATCCCGACGAACACAGCGAGTAGTGACAGGAACCCGCTGGACAGCACCGCGAGGAACGGCGTCACCCCGGGCAACCACCCGAGGTTCGTCAGGATCCCGTTGATCCCGGCGATGAGCCCGCACGCGATCAACGCGGGGATGAGCGGGATGAAGATGGCGGAGATGCGACGGATGGCGCGCATGGTGCGGCCGTCGGACCGGGCACGGGCGGATGCCTTGATCGACGCGCCCCGCGCCGCCAGCTCCTCGGGCGACACCGAAGCCGAAGCCGCACCCGGAACAGGAGCAGCACGCAACGACTCCAACGAGTCAGCCACCCGGTCCACGAGCCCCGGCCCGAGCACGATCTGCAGGTTCGACCCGGCGGCGATCGCGGCCATGACCCCGTCGGTGGCCTGCAGTGCCGGCAGGTCGACCGAACCGGGGGACGCCACCTCGACCCGCAACCGGGTCATGCAGTTCTCGACGTCGGCGATGTTCGAGGACCCGCCGACGGTGTCGAGGATCTGTTGTGCGAGTTGCTGTGCATCGGCCATTGATGGTGCTCCTCGGGGGAAAGGAATCGGACTGAGAAGGGAAGGCGTCAGGAGATGACGGCTCGGAGCGACCCGTCGGCAGCAGCGAGCTGCGCCCGGACGGAAGGCGCGGACGACCCGGTGAGGATCATCGCGATGGCCGTCTTCACCTCGCCGCCGGCGGCATCGAGAGCCGCGGCGACATCAGCGGAAGCAGCCCCGGTCACGTCCTGCACGAGCGAGAACGACCGGGCGACGAGCTTCTCGTTCGTCGCCCGCACGTCGACCATGCGGTTGCCGTACGTCTTGTTGCTGCGCACCATCGCGAGCGTGGTGAGCATGTTGAGGACGAGCTTCTGCGCGGTCCCCGCCTTCAGGCGGGTCGATCCGGCGATGAACTCGGGGCCGACGACGACGTCGATGGCGATGTCGGCCTCCCGCCCCGCGGCCGAGTCGGGATTGCACGCGACCGAGACGGACAGGGCGGACCTACGCCGCGCCTCCAGGACGGCCGCGATGACGTAGGGCGTCCTGCCGGACGCGCTGATCCCGACGACCACGTCGTCGGCCGACAGGCCGAGCGCGTCGAGGTCGCGGACGGCCGCTGCTTCGTCGTCCTCGGCGCCCTCGACGGCGGTGGTGAGGGCGACGTCGCCGCCGGCGATGACGCCGACGACCTGCGCGGGGTCGGTGCCGAAGGTGGGTGGGCACTCGCTGGCGTCGAGGACGCCGAGCCGACCCGGCGTGCCGGCACCGACGTAGATCAGGCGGCCGCCGCGTCGGAAGGCTGCGGCGATCGAGTCGGCGGCGAGGGCGATGGCCGGGAGGCACGGCTCGAGTGCCGCGGGCACGCTGCGGTCGAGCGCGTTCATGCGTTGGGCAGCTTCGAGGGTGGAGACGAGGTCGATGTCGTCGAGGGACGAGTCGGTTGCCTCGGTCGCGAGGTGCCGCAGCTCGTCGCGCAGGTCGTCGTGGTGCATGGTGCTCGATTCAGGGACGGTGGTGCGTGCGGACCGCGTGGCGGCTGCGTGCGAGGAGCGTGCGGGATCGGTCGTCCGTGCGCTGGGCGACGACGATGAACAGGGCGTCGACGATGGCGAGTTGGCTCATCCGGCTGCCCATCGCGGCGGGGCGCAGGTCGCTCTCGGCCCCGGCGACCCCGAGCAGCACGTGGTCGGCGTGGTGGGTCAGCGGCGAGGTGGCGTGGCCGGTGATCGCGACGACGGTGGCCTCGTGCATCTTGGCCTCGGTGGCGACCTCGAGCGCCTCCACGGTGGTGCCGGAGTGGCTCGTGATCACGAGGACGTCCCTCGGGCCGAGGACGCTCGCGAGGGTCAGGGCGTTGTGCGGGTCGTCCGCGATCGAGCTCGCGACGCCGATGCGTTCGAGTTTCAGGTGCAAGTCGCGGGCGACGATGCCGCTCGCGCCGACGCCGTACAGGACGACGCGTCGGGCCTCGCTGATGCG
Organism: Curtobacterium sp. B18; assembly: GCF_000333375.1. GTDB lineage: Bacteria > Actinomycetota > Actinomycetes > Actinomycetales > Microbacteriaceae > Curtobacterium. Next base: position 8,834 of record NZ_BACZ01000754.1, on the reverse strand, counting down.
GACCGCGGCGGCTTCGAGTGCGATGGGGTCGAGCGTGGCGCGGGTGTCGCTCATCACGGCCCGGACGTCCTCGGTGACCTTGGCGATCACGGTGGCGACGTCGTCGTCGACGCTGACGCCCGCGTGGATCTCCGTTTCGCGTCGTTCGTGGATGCCCCGCTCGACGGCACGGGTCATGCTGCGCTGCAGTGCGGCGAAGTTCGCGAACCCGAGGTGCTGGGCGAAGCGGGAAACGGTCGCGGGGGAGACCCCGGCGCGGTCGGCGAGCTCGGCGGCGCTCGTGGTGGCCGCGGTGCCGGGGTCGTCGAGGACGGCGTCGGCGATGGCGCGCATGCTCGTCGGCATCGTGCCGGACTGCGTCCGGACGAGGGCGAACGCGTCGGCGCGGTCGGTGCGGTCGGCGATGGTCATGAGCTCCATGAAAGCGCATTGCACCGACACTCGCCAGTGCTGCAAGGTACTTTCGTGCTTCGACGTCGCGTCGCGGCTGGTTGCGCGACTGACATATCAGGCTATGCTGGCTGGGCGTTGATGCGTGAAGGGGCAACGTTGGGGGACTTGACGGTCGATACGTCGGTGATGCACTCGGTGGCGTCGAAGGCGAAGGACGCGGCGGCGGAGTTCGGTTCCGAGCGTGCGCTGTCCGGGGCAGACGGCGGGTGTTTCGGGTCCGACGTCGTGGCGTCGGCGTTCGCGTCGTCGGCACGGGCGCAGGACGCGATGGTCCGCTCGCTCGGTGATGACGCGGACACGCTGAGCCAGTTCGTGCAAGACGCTGCTTCGAAGATGGAGCAGGCGGACGCGGGTCTGGCGGCGAGGCTGCGATGACCGCCGATCCGACAGCGGGTGACCCGGACGGGATCCGTCGGCTTGCGCGCCTGCACACGCAGCACGCTGACGCGGTCCGTGCTGGGGCTCGGCACGTGGTGGATGCTGCTGCGGCGGCGCAGTCGGGTTGGACCGGGAGGGCGCAGGAGCGGTTCGTGTCGGTGGCGGCGACGGTGCCGGCGAGTGCGCAGCGCATCGCGGCGCGACTCGATGAGGCCGCGTCTGCCTTGGACACGTACGCGAGCGAGGTCCAGCGGATCCAGGACGAGGCGCACCGCGTGCAGACCGCTCAGCAGGACGCGGCCGACGACATCGCGGCGAACGCCAGCGCGATCCGCCGGGCCACTGCGACGGCGCAGAGCGCGGACGCGGTGGGGTCGGACACGGCGAAACTCCAGCAGTTGCAGAGCGGAGCGGCGAGCCTTGCCGGGCTGCAGGGGCGGCTGTCGGCGCAGTGGGACGAGTTGGTGACGCGGCGCGACGCTGCCGATCGACAGGTTGCCTCGGCTCTGGAAGCACCGGAGGTCGTCGGCAAGCTGCAGTCCGCTGCTGCCGTGGCGAAGATGAGTGACGGGCAGTTCCTCACGTGGCTCAGCTCGCTCGACAAGGAGTCGATCGCCGCATTGCAGGACGATCCGACGATTGCTGCACGCTTGGCGCGCATGGACGCGAAGGACGTGGCGCTGTGGTGGAACGCGATGTCCGGTCCGGACGGTGCGCACTCCGCTGAGCAGGATGCGTTCGTCGCGGCGATCCCGGCGGCGCTCGGGAACCTGAACGGCGTCGCCTACTGGGCGAGGGCGCGAGCGAACACGACCGTGCTCGCGGACAAGCTCTCCGAAGCGAAGCAGAAGACGTCGTACTGGCAGAAGCAGTTGAAGAGCGCTTCGAGCCCCGCGGCCGCTGCGGCTGCGAGAGCACAGCTCCAGACCTGGCAGCGGCAGCGCGACGGGTACCAGAACATCGATGATGCGCTCAACACGGGGACTGTTTCACTCATCTCGCTCGTCGATGACCGACCGCCGTTGGCGCAGGTCGCCTCCGGCGACATGGATGCCGCGAAGCACGTGACCTACATAGTGCCCGGGATGAACACGGCGACCTACCAGGACGGCACGGTTGGGAACTACGCTGCTATCGCGCGTGGCATGCGCGATGAGCAGCACCGTGTCGCCCAGGTCGACCGGAGCGAGATCGCGGTGGTGTCATGGATCGGCTATCACGGTCCGATGGCGGACGACCTGTCGTTCGCATCGGTCGTCGCGAATGGACGCGCTCACAAGGGCGCTGACGCTCTCGTTGCCGACTTGGACGGCTTCGATTCCGTCCGTGCGGCATCCGGCAGAGACGCAGACCTGTCGGTTGTCGCGCACTCGTACGGCACGAATGTGGCAACGATCGCGCTCACGAGGACCCACGCTGATCATGTTGTTCTCTTTGGTTCCGCGGGGGTCACGGACGTCGCGCCGAACGCAGACGCACTGCAGGTACCGCAGGGCGAGGTGTTCGCAAGCCAAGGCGCGAAGGACGGGTGGGCGATCACCGGGCAGAACCTGTCGGGACGGCAAGACCCCACGGACCCGTCGTGGAATGCCCATGACTTCAGCTCCGAGACGCAAGGTTCTGGTCCTGACGCGTTGCACGGCATCACCCACCATGGCCCGTACGACGGCCTCGAGGGCAATGAGCAGGGGCGCTACTCGTACTTCGACAATTTGACGACCGCGCAGTACAACGCCGCAAAGGCGACGATGGGCCTCGGCGATCAGATCCCTGAAGCTGGCTCCCCGTTCGATCGGATGCGGCAGCAGACGAAGGACAATTGGTTCATGTTCGAATGGCAGACAGGACTGACCGGTGATCCGACCAAGTAGGCGATATTTCGGCGGGATCGTCGTCGCAGTCGTCGTCGCCACGCTCGTCTCGGCGTGCAGTGAGACCCGCCCGCACGATCCCGCCAGTGAGGACGCAACAATGAACATCGAGCAATCCCACCAAGACGTTCTCAAGATCGTCGCCGCGGTCCAGGGCGTTGTCGGGAAGGATGGTTGGGCTGACGACGATGCGGGCTGGAACATCTGTAGCAGCGGCGGGACTGCCGCTGCGCAGTACACGTACGCGACGACGCGCAAGCTTCCCTTGCATGGTACTCCTGACGACGTCGCGGGAAAGGTTGCGCAAGCACTGGACGCGATCGGCTACGAAGGAGCGCGTGTGCAGCACGATACGACGCTGACACCGAAACGCACGGTGATCGGGTACCCCAACGGCTACAACGGAGGTACTGCACCGGACAAGTTCGGTATTCAGTTCCAGGTCAACGACGGATACGCCGACCTCTCGGTGTACGGACACTGCGTGCCCGGGAACGTGCCGAAGCTCGGCACCTCCCTGAACCCGCGCCCCACCGACGTTCCGTAGTGCAAATCGCCACGACAGGCCCACGTAGCGCCACTGCTCGTTGCAAAGCGCGAGCAGCCCTTGGACTCGTCCTCGCGACCTCGGCCGCTCTCCTGGTGACCGGGTGTGCCGGCTCAGGCTCCTCCGACGAGGCAACCGCGGACTCGACGATGACCCCGCAGCAGGCCCGCGAGAACGTCACTGACGTCTTCGACACGATCAAGAGCGTGGTGGGTGAGGATGGATGGGACGACGACTTCGAATCGTCGTGGGGTTCCTGCCCGTCGATGTCCGGCGCCTCCCAGTTCGGCTTGTACGCCGCGCGTCGGTCTCCGCTGAGCAGCTCACCGGATGTGGTGACGAAGCGGGTCGCCGCTGCGCTCGAAGCCTCTGGCTACGACGATGTGCGCATTCAGCACGACACGACACTGCAGCCACCGAGGACCGTGATCGGGTACCCGAATGGCTACAACGGCGGCACCGCGAACGACGGGTTTGGTATCCAGTTCCAGTCCGGTACTGACTACGCGGCGACGATCATCTCCGGCCACTGCATCTCCGGCGAGCCGCCGAAGCTCGGGACCCCGCTGAACCCGAGTCCCACGGATGCCCCGTGATGCGGCTCACCGCTGGGGAGCATCCCGGTGACCGATGGGCCATCGCGGGTGGATGGTGCGCACTCGTCGCGACCCTCATCACCGGCTGCTCCGACACCGAATGTCACGCCCCGGCGAGCAAGGACGCATCCATGCTAATGCAGGAGTCACATCAGGATGTGCTCGACACCTTCGCCGCGATCACGTCGGTCGTCGAAGACGACGGTTGGGCCGAGGGGACCGAGTCCGAATGGAACGGCTGCTCCTCTGAAGGCGGAGCGGGCGCGCAGTTCATGCTCACCGCGATCCGGAACCAGCCGCTCTCCGGCACGCCGGATGACGTGACCAAGCGGGTCGCAGAAACGCTGGAGTCGAAGCTGGGCATGAAGGGCATCCGAGTCCAGCACGATGAGACGCTGTCGCCTCGCCGGACGGTCATCGGATACCCGAACGGCTACAACGGCGGGACCGCTGCCGATGGGTACGGCCTGCAGTTCCAGACCGATCCCGGCTTCGTCGGCGCCATCATCTACGGGCACTGCGTGCCCGGCAGTCCACCCAAGCTCGGATCGCCGCTGAACCCACGCCCGACCGATCCCCAGCAGGAGCGCGCATCGACACATGTCCGAGCGTCAGACAGGATGCACCGGTGACCCCACGCTGGAGACGCTTGACCCAGATGGGCGGATTGGTCGCCGCCGTGCTCCTCTTGACCGCATGTTCCGGCACAGGTCCGCATGCTCCTTCCAGCAGGGACTCATCCATGACTCCGGAACGGTCCCACGAGAACGTGATGAGCATCTTCCGAGCGGTGAAGTCGGTCGTCGGCGCCGAGGGCTGGGACGAGGGGACCGAGTCGAGTTGGCTCGGGTGCTCCTCGAACGGTGAGGACGCCGCACAGTTCTCGCTCGTCGCCATCCGCAAGCATCCGTTGCCCGCGGCACCCGATGAGGTGACTCGAGACGTCGCGAAGGCGTTGCAGACCGACGTTGGGTTGGGCGGCGTTCCCGTGCAGCACGACGACACCCTGCGTCCGCCACGGACGGTCGTGTCGTACCCCAACGGCTACAACGGTGGGACTGCTGCGGACGGGTTCGGCGTGGAGTTCCAGTCTGGTACTGACTTCGCCAGCCTCATCGTGTGGGGTCATTGCGTGCCAGGGGAAGTGCCGGACCTCGGCACCCCTCTGAATCCGCGCCCCACCGATCTCCCGTAGTACAGCTCGCCGGAGACGTCGCACGTTTGTGAGCAGGAATGGTCGGTTCGCAAGCAAGAACCCGACCATTCCTGCTCACCAAGCGGGCGGCCTCAGGCGCGCCGGTACCGCGTCGCCGGCTTGCCCGGCCCGACGGCCGCGCGCGACCCCGTGTCGACGAGCAGCGGCAGCATCGCCCGGCGGAACGAGTCGGGCAGGAGCCGCTCGCCACGGACGGCCTCGTGCACGTGCCGCAGCTCCGTCATGGTGAACGGCTCGGGCAGCAGCCCGCGAGGGTCGGGTGCCGCGGCGTACGAAGCCCGCAGGGAGGCCACCGCGAAGGCCACGATGTCGTCGTGCCCGTGCACCATCCCGGTCGCGGTGTCGACCGGGACCAGCCGCGCCTGTGACGAGTTCAGCGACGACAGCGCCGAGAAGGGCACCACGTCGAGGTGCGCCACCGACAACACCCACCCGCGAGAGTCCCGCGAAGGGTCGTCGAACACGTGCAGTTGCGTCGGCGCCAGCCCCGTCACGCCGGCCTTGTCCGACAGCGACCGCAGGACCGCCGAGGCCAACCGCTCGCCCTCGTGCACGAACGTCCCGGGGAGCCGCCAGTCCTGCTCGGTCACATCGCGCACCTGCAGGACGGACAACGATTCCCCCACAGGCACGGTCAGGACCGCTGTGTCCACAGCGACGGATGGTCGTGGGTAGTCGACAAGGCGCTTGCCGGAAGGATCGCGGTACTCCGATGAGCTCACGACAACGAGTTTACGCACACTTGCGCAAACCACGTCGATCGTGCAGACTCGGATTTACGCAATTCCGCGCAAAATGACAGGAGGCGGCCATGCTGACCACCGAACAGACCGACCGGGCGATCGGCGCCGTCATCGGCTCCGCCGCGGGCGACGCGCTCGGCGCCGGCTACGAGTTCCGCCCCGCCGTCCCCGAACCCACCCCGATCCGGATGGCCGGCGGCGGCTCGTTCGGCTGGGCACCGGGGGAGTGGACCGACGACACGAGCATGGCCGTCCCGATCCTCCGCACGCTCGCGCGCGGTGGTGACCCCGCCAGCGAGGAGGCCCTCGATGGCCTGGTGGCGGCCTGGGCCGACTGGGCACGAACCGCGCCCGACGTCGGCATCCAGACACGCAACGTCCTCACGGGTCTGGAGGCGCGGGTCGCCTCGCACGCGCGCGCTGCGGCCCGGCAGGAACACGAGTACAAGGGGCAGTCGGCCGGCAACGGATCGCTCATGAGGACGGCGCCGCTCGTGCTCGGCTACCTGACCGGCGCGGTCGGCGAGGAGCTCCGGCTCGCCGAGGCCGCCCGGGCGATCAGCGACCTCACGCACTACGAGTCGGACGCCGGGGACGCATGCGTGCTCTGGTGCGTGGCGATCCGGCACGCGGTGCTCACCGGTGAGCTCGACGTGCTGCGCGGCCTCGACCTGCTCGACCTCGAGAAGCGCCGACTGTGGGTGGACCGGCTCGTCACGGCGGAGCACTCCGAGCCGGTCGACTTCACGGACTCGAACGGGTGGGTGGTGTCCGCGATGCAGGCGGCGTACTCGGCGGTCAGGCGCAGTTCGTCGCTCGAGGACGCACTCGTCCGCGCGGTCCGGACCGGGAATGACGCCGACACGGTGGCCGCGATCGCCGGTGGGCTCGCGGGTGCGCTGCATGGTGCGGCGGCGCTACCGGGCGAGTGGCGCGAACTGCTGCACGGGTGGCCGAGCCTGCGTGCGGACGACCTGGTCGCGCTGAGCGAGCAGGCGCTCGCGACGCACTGAGCCGTTGCGCGCTCGAGCCGTGGCGGCGGAGGATGTCGTGGGGGGATCCTCCGCCGTCACCGACGAGGCGGGGGCGAGCCGCGCCTCCAGTCCGTCTGTTCAGAGGGCGCTGCGCGCCCGCTCCACCGCCTCGATGAAGCGAGGGATGCCCCACAGCAGGAAGGTCGGCTCGATCCCGGTCCGCAGGGTGATGCGGACCTTCTCGCGCAGGCCGCTCGACACGTCGTCGAGTCGAGCGATCTCCTCGACGGGGATCCCGAAGTCGGAGCGGGCGAAGTTGAGCGGGTGGGCGGTGAACCAGAGGACCTCGGGCGTGAGGGTGAGGCGCCCGCCGACCTCGATCCGACGGCTCGGGCGGGAGCTGGTCGGGGGCGCGTAGCCGGGGATGATGTCGGACGCGCCGGAGTGCTCGTCGTCAGCGAGGTAGGTCGCGATCTTCTTGAGCAGCACCGTGGAGGCGTCGGTGTACGGCACGGCTACGCCTCCGCGGTCGTGCCGCCGGCGGTCGGGCGTGCTGGCGCGGCGTGTTCCCCCATGCGGTCAGCCTACGAGGCCGGTGCGGGGAGGCCGGGAGGCGCGGATCAGCTCGACGACGCGACGTGCGTCGCGTGGGTGGGTCGCGCCTCCTGGCCCGTGATCAGGCGGGCGTGCGCTGGCGGAAGACGCCTGCGCGGACCAGCCACACGTAGAGGAGGCAGCCGATGCAGACGTCGAAGACGGCGTTCAGGAACGCGGCGACGAGCGCGATCGCGGCGCCCACCGTGGCGGCGTACGGGACGCCGACGAGCGCGAGGACGAGGGCGAGGGCGGTGATGACGAGGCCGACCTGCTGGGCGAAGGTCGGGGGCTCCGGGGCCTCGAGTTCGGCGGGCGGGGCGAGTCTCGGGCGGACGAACCGGCGGAACAGGGCGCCGTACGGGTGGCGGCGGATGCCGGCGATGCCGCCGATCGCGAAGAGGACGACGATCACGGCGAGCAGCACGATGCCGGGCGTCCACGTCGCGGGGATCAGGGTGAGGACGATCGTCGCCGCGAGGAGGACGGTCGTGATGGCGGCGCCGAACCTCGGGGAACGGGGGTCGATGCCGCGGGCGGGGTCGTTCGTGGCGGTCATGGGGACTCGTCTCCGGGGGTCGGTGCTGCTGCTGTCAGGACGGTGTCGAGGGCTGCGGTGAGCTCGGCCGGTCGGGGCGGACCGCCGAACCGGGTGTGCACGGCGCGGCTCCGGTCGAGGAGCAGGACGGTGGGGGTCTGCATGACGGCGAAGCGTCGGGCGAGCTCGGGGCGCTCGGCGAGGTCGATCTCGAGGCGGGTGACGCCGGGGTTGGCGGCGGCGACGGCGTCGAGCTGACGACGGGTCGCCGGGCAGCGGGCGCACGTCGGCGTGGAGAACTGGACGAGGGTCGCGTCGGTGCCGAACGCCTCGGAGGGGGCGAGGTCGGCGGTCGCCGGGTCGGCGGCGGTGGTGGACGTGTCACGAGGCCGCGTCCGGCGGGCTCGACCGGTCCGGGCACGCAGGAGCAGGCCGAGGACTGTGGCGAGTGCGAGGACTCCCACGAGGACGGCGACGGCCGAGGCGACGGTCATGCCGTGACGGTACGTCCTCCGGTGGCTGTCGGGCACCGAGATGACCGCGTGTGACGGGCCGCGGCGCGCGGGTGTCGGGTCGCGGGCGGGCGGCGGGAGCCGGTTCGGGCGGGCGGGCGGGACGGCGACGGTCGCGTCGGTGCGTGCCGGCGCGGGCACGGAGCGGAGTCCGGGGACGGTACCGGCCCTAGCATCGGGAGCATGGTCGACGACGTGACGCCCGGACGGTACCGGCACTTCAAGGGTGGGGAGTACGAGGTCGTGCTCGTGGCGCGGGACGTCGAGACCGAGGAGCCGGTCGTCGTCTACCAGGCCCTGTACGGGGAGCGAGGGCACTGGGTGCGGTCGCTCGCGGACTTCACGGCGTGGGTGTCGCGGGACGGGTACGAGGGGCCGAGGTTCCTTCGGACGGGCGGTGTCGGCGGGCACC
>NZ_BACZ01000755.1 GCF_000333375.1 Curtobacterium sp. B18 | reverse complement strand
CGGGGACGTCGTCGGGGACGATCGTGACGGGTGCGAAGGTGCGCTCGCCGCTGAACCCGCCGTAGTACGCCTCGTACCAGATCTGCGCGGGGGTCGTGAGCTCGGTCGGGAGGATCACGCCGGACACCGCGTCGAGGTCGGACTCGCGGACGAACCGTGCGCCGAGCGCCCGCAGCCACTGCGGGTCGACCCGGAGTTACCCCACGTAGAGCTCGCGGCGCCCTCGCTCTCGGCGCTCCCGTTCGGTCTCCGACAGGTCGGCCGAGGCAGCATCGAGCAGCCGGGGGTCGATATGCGCGAGGAGCATCTGCTTGAACTCAAGGCCCTTCGCACGTTTCACAGTGCCGACCCGTACCGCGTCCGAGGTCCGTCCCGCGTACTGCTGCAGTGAGACGGTCGACGAGCCGTGACCATCAAGGACGAAGGGCGCCGAGTAGGCAGCCCACGGACATGCTGCAAGGCGTCGCCGATTCGAATTCATCGCGATCAACGCGCAGGTTCAGGACCACGATGCACTGGTGGGCCCGTCGTTCCTGATCCGCTTGATCGTCGCGGCGACGAGCACCGCTGCGCCGCGGCAACAATGTCAGACGGGCGGCGGTTCGGGGGAGCGCCAAGCTGCATGGCGGCGCTCATGCGTCGGCTCCGCAGCACAGCGGTACCTTGCGGCCCTCGTCCGCGCACCCTGCACGCTCCGGCTGGAGCCATCGGCCGCGCTCGTGCCACGGCTGACTTGATCTGATCGGACCTACCCGCCATCCCTTTAACTTATGCGAGGTCATGGTCGAGGACGCGACGAGGGTCGGCGAGACGGGCCGCGATCGCCAGCGCAGGAAGATCTAACGTCGTATCTTGAGCTGTTCCGTTGGCTTGAGCCGAGCCCGTTGAACTGGGGGCCATCGCGGCCTAGGAGCGACACGACCGAAAAACGGTCACGCCGCTCGCGGAAGAGTTGCGCCGCAGCGTGGTCGAGCGTCCCGCTACGCTAGTGCGGGACGGCCCAAACGAGTGCCTGCATAGCCGAAGGAGCGCCCTATGGTCCTGCCCCGTGTCGTGAGCCTGTTCTCGGGCGCCGGTGGACTCGATCTTGGTTTCCATCAGGAGGGCTACGAGATCGCTTTCGCGGTCGATCGGATGGCGGCCGCGATCCAGACACATAGGCGCAACTTCCCGACGACGAGGTCAGTCGCGGCAGACATCACGGCGCGCAGCGAGCAGTCCGGGAAGCTCGTCGTCCTGAATGAGATCGCGAAATCCTTGAAGGATGGCGAGGCAATAGGAATCATTGGCGGTCCTCCGTGCCAGGGTTTCTCCCGCGCAAATCCGAACTCGCGCGCCGATGACCCACGCAACCAGATGCCAACCTTTTATCTAGAGATCGTCGAGGCCTTGCAGGTACGCTACGACGTGCAGTTTGTGCTGTTCGAAAACGTTATGGGCATCCGCGATGCGAAGCACTCCGCGGCCTTCGACGGTATCCTCGCGCGGTTTGACGAGTTGAAACTGACCGCGCGCGTCGCCCAGCACTCGGCACTCGACTATGGCGTGCCCCAGACACGGAACCGAGTGATCATCTCAGGGTTCAAGAGCAAGGCTGCGGCCATAGCTTTCGCGCCGAAGACCATTCCTCGAGAGGAAGTCGATTTGACTGTTCGGGGCGCGATCGGTCGCCTCCCCCAGCCAGCGTTCTTCTCTCGGAGTGTCTCAGTCGACCAGATTCAGCCCCATCCTAATCACTGGACGATGACCCCCAGGTCCAAGCGATTCAAGGGCGAGAGCGACGGCCCCGCGCCTACCAGGAGCTTCCGGCGGCTCTCGTGGGACAAGCCGAGCCCGACGGTAGCCTATGGCCACCGCGAGATTCACGTGCACCCAGACGGTACTCGCCGACTGAGCATCTACGAGGCGATGCTCCTGCAGGGTTTCCCGAAGACCTTCGTCCTCGAAGGCACACTCTCGCAGCAGGTTGAGCAGGTCTCGAACGCGGTTCCGCCGCCAGTGGCGAGATCCCTAGCGGCGGCCACCCGCGTCGCACTGCCCGCGGACTCGGGTATCGTCCAGGAGACCGCCGCGTAAGAAGCAGGACTATCGACGCGGAGCGTCGGTCTTTACCGATAGAGTTAAGAAGCCACGAGCCGGGGGAGGACGATGAGTGACGCGAGGAATCGTCCCGGACCGAACGTGCTCCTCAGCCTTGCTGAAAACCCTGAGTCGACGCCGGTACGATCAGCCTGGATCGGGCCGATTCTCGCGCTCGGCACGCGCCTTGCGCGCAAGGCGGACCAGTTTGTTGAGCGACAACTGATTGTTGCAATTTCGGTTCCTAGCCGCGAGTACGCGGCGGCTCTGATCGGGGCCGGCTGGACTCTTGGACGGCCGCCTGCGCAGGTAACGACTGATCCGCTTTCGGTGCTACAAAGAGCCCTCCCAAGATCTCACTTCCGGGCGTTGAACGCCACGCACGTGATCTCGGGGCCTTTTCGGGGACTCGATGAGAGTCACGCCCGGCCGCGAGTCGCCTTGGCGGGCCACTGGGCCGTTGATCGTTTGGAAGCCGTTGCACCCGTCCTCGAGGGCGACCCGACCGACAGAATGCCTCGGCCGCAGATCGGAAGTATCGGTCGTATGACCGGGGTCGATCGGGATTGGGCGCAGCGTCTTGTTGCCCCTGCGGCTGACCTCGTGATCGTGGGTACGAAGGCATGGATCAATGATGATCTCGAAGCCGTCCTTGCTCGGGCGGACGATCGCGATGGAGACTCCCTGACAACGCTGCTTCTCCCAAGGACCGAGAAGTCAGCGACCTGGTTCTCGCGCCTCTATTCATCTTCGGGGTTTGCTGACCAGCTCCCGCTTCCAGACAACGTGCTTCTCACGATTTTGGACGGACAGGGCTCGATCAAGTACCTCAACGATGTTCTGACCCCGGTCGTCGTGTGTGTCATCGATCGATCGATTGCTGACGAGAGTGCGGCGGAGCAAGTGGTGCAGCTCAGGAACTCACGTGGGGAGCCGCACGCTTTAGCGTCTGAGCTGGGTTGGACTCCGTCTGCCGGAATCGAAGCCCTAGCGTTCACGGTGGAGCTATGACGTCCCGGATTGTCGGACTCGATCAGCGCTACGCGGCCGCAGCGTCGCTTGCCAGGCATGGCGTCGAGATCATCGCGGTCCGGGACGATCTCGGCGCGAGATTCGATTCGGTCACCCGCGATCTGTTCCGGCTGATCCAGCGGGATGGCCCCGGCGTCTGGGACGATGTCGTCGGTGCCGCCAAAGCACTGCGCTGGCGCCTCATCACCTATCCGATGCCGCTAGAGCGGAATTCTCAGCTCACGGCCGCCGCAAGCGAGGTGGCGCGTCAGGCGCATCGTCTGGTCGGCGCCGTCGATGAAGATGCGCTGCTCCGAGAGATCGCTGATGCGGCGGCGGCCCTCTGCTCCCGCGACCCTCTGGTGGGCTCCGTGCTATTTGAGTCGCTGACTGAGGTCGGAGCGGACTCGGCAATTGTCGTGGCTGCGAGCAGTCAATCGCGAGAAGCCGTAGGCGAATGGCTCGGTTCACTTGGGGCACGAGTTCTCACGCTCGGCGAGCTTGAGCGCGCAGAAGTCACTGAGGACATCGCCTATCTCTTGGGTCCGCCACAATTCTTCAAGTCGGCGGCTGTCACCGCGCCTCGCACATTGGAGGTGACGTACATCGTGCCGGCGTGGTTCGGTGATCGAACCGTGCCAAGGTCGCCACTCACGCAGTACGCCGAGGGAAGTATTCAAGTCGCCGCGCGCGTGGTCATGGCTGGTGATGCTGCGCCTGCCGCACCGCAGCCTGCTGTAGCGGATGACGAGCCGATCCCGGAGGAGGATCTCCTCCCGCAGCCGGTCTGGGGAAGCCGGCTGAGTGGAGATCGCGCGCTCTTGACGGACGAGCTTGAGGCCCGCAAGGTTCTCCTCTCAGGGGGCCGTGCGATCTGGCTTGATGACGATGGTGAGCGCATCCGTTCGCTTGATCCGACGCAGCCGCCCGGCGAGCGGGTGGGCTATTCCGCGGTGCCCGCAGTCGTACCAGGCACATACCTGCTCCTACGCGAAGGTGAAGCCGAGCGAGAGTCGCTCCATGTGCGCGCCTATGCGAGAATCGGGCCAAGCGCGGCAGCAGTTCAGGCGTCGCAGGCATCCTGGAAGTCTGGCGTGACTGAGCGCCTCAGGGCGAGAGGTGTCCGCGATTCCGAACGCAGCCTGCGGGCACTCGGGGTCCGCGCGGCTGGTCAAATTCGGGCTTGGGCGTCACCTCACGTGATCCGTCCGCAGAGTGATAGTGACTTCGAGCGGCTCCTTGAATGGCTGGCACTTCCGGTGCAGCCGCACTTCGGGCACGCCTCGTTGCTGAGACATGAGGTCCACCGAGCCACTCGGGAGCTGCGTGACCGATTGGAAGCAGCGGCGGATGTCGCGGACCTTCACGAGCTCGAGCGCTCTGGCCACATGACGCTCGACATCGCCGAATCGGGATTTCGGGGCATGTTTGTCACCCGCGTCGTTGCGATAGCGCCATTTTCGGAAGTGGTCGCTCGCCACGACGCTCGCGTGCCTTTTGCTGACGATGGTGCTCAATGGCTCGAATGATTCCGGCCTATTGCGCCGAGTCCGCGCCTCCGGGGGAAAAGGCCGTCTTCGCGGCGCTGCGAGATGCAGCTGGGACTGAAGACTGGAGGGTCCTCCACTCACTTGGGATCGCTCAGCATGAGCGACAGGTCGAAGGAGAGGCGGACTTCGTCATCGTGGCGCCAGACGCCGGCCTGCTGGTGATCGAGGTGAAGTCGCATCTGTCGGTAGCGCGCAGCTTGGATGGCACCTGGCGGCTCGGTCAGGACGCCCCGACAGCGCGAGGACCTTTTCAGCAGGCGCAGGAGGCGATGCACAGTATCCGCAATTATCTCCTAAATAGACGGGTCGCTTTGCGGGACGTCCCGATCTTGCACGCAGTGTGGTTCACGGAAGTGCGTGCGCGATCGACTCTGCCGGGCTCGCCGGAGTGGCACTCGTGGCAGATACTCGATTCGAGCGACCTTTCTAGCGCAGCTCAAGCGGTTATGCGAGTAATGCGAGAAGGAGCGCAGCACCTCGCCTCCACGATCAAGTATTTCGGCTTCGGCGGAATAGGCCCGGACCAGAACACAGCCGAACGGGTCGCTGCCACACTTCGTCCGCGGTTCGAGGTCGTCATGACTGCCGGAGACCGCCGACGTGCCCGAGAGGGTCAGCTCGCACAGTTCGTCGAGGAGCAGTACCGAGCGCTCGACTCGGCCGCCGACAACAGTGGCGTCTTGTTTACAGGTCCTGCCGGAACGGGCAAGACCTTCCTAGCCGCTGAATCGGCTCAAAGGGAGATCGCTCAGGGTCGAAGGGGGCGGCTTCTGTGCTTCAACCGTCTGCTGGGGCACAGCCTTCGAGAGAAACTCTCGGATGCGGAGGGGCTCCGCGTGGGCACATTGCACCAGGAAATGCTGCGACTTGCCGGCATGAACGGCCCGCCGGCGAACGCCGATAGTGACTTCTGGGAGCGAGTGCTGCCCGATCTAGCACTTGAGGGGCTAGCTGAGCACAGTGATGAAGAAGTCGGAGACTTCCTCATCGTTGATGAGGTTCAGGACATCGCTACCGACACGTATCTCGACTTCCTCGATCTACTTGTCAAAGGTGGTCTGCGCAACGGTCGTGTTCTTATGTTCGGTGACTTCGAACGCCAGGCGATCTATGGCAGCGAAACCGCACGCGAGGTCCTTCGCACTCGAGCGCCGCATCTGGCGTCGTTTCGATTGTCGGAGAACTGCCGGAATCTACCCCGTATCGGGTATCAAGTGAATCTCCTCAGTCGACTCGTTCCCGGGTTTAGGGATTTTCGCCGATCCGACGACGGCATCGACCCGGCGATTATCAAGTACGCCCAAGGCGAGGACCAGGCCGCCTTACTTCGAAAGATAATCAGCGAGCTGCGCGAGGATGGCTTCGATTTGACAGAGATCGTCGTGCTCAGCCCAGTCGGCAGCAACTCTGTTGCTGCGAGCACGTCCGAGCCTTGGCTCCGCCAAGTATTGAGTCCGGCGAATGGATCGGCGCCAGCAAAGGGGCGGCTACGGTACTCGACCATCCACTCGTTCAAGGGTCTGGACGCGCCGGCCGTCATCGTTACTGACCTCGACGACTCGGGGGGCGCGACCTTTGATGCGCTCCTTTACGTGGGGCTCACTCGTGCAACGGATCGTTTGACCGCTCTGGTAGAAACAAAAACACTGCATCGAATTATGGGAGGTGGCCCGTGAGCGGTCTAGAGGCTCGCGAAACGGTCGAAGCAGCGCTGCGGCGCGAACTCTTCGGCCCGGTAGATGGTGACGAGTTGCGTGGGCAGCCACTAGCGATCAACGCAGGTGTTGTGCATTTTGAGACGATGGAAGCCTCTCGCGGCCAATTCCACGACGCGGAGACCGGCGAGGAGATTCTTACGAGCGGCACCCCGCTCAAACGCTACGGCGTAGGAGTCTTGTTCGCGGGTGCGACCATCGGTGGATCGCCCGTGGCGCGCACTGAAGGCGACAGTGCTGAAGACCTAGACGGCGTCACCGGTCTCGCCATATCCGAGGATGATCTGATCGGGCCACCCATCGAGATTAAGGGCTACGTCCGTCATGATGTTGCCGACTCGGATGATTTTGATCTCACCGATGCGAATACGTTCAAGCCGTCGGCAAATGCACTCTCTTTCGAGGCGCGGATGGCGGACACGGGTTCCCTTATGGTTGAGGTAGTCGGCGCTAGGTACGAGAAGCTGACTGTGTACATTCCGGGTGTCGCGAAGCCGGTTGAGTGGTGGGCAAGGCGTCCTTTCCAAGCCGTCGGCAGGATTTCTGGCCGAACCGTCCTCCATGAGACGAGGCGTCTCAAGATTGTTGATGTCGCGCCTCCGACTGGCGAAGGTTCAATCCCACTGTCAGTGCGAGTGTTCAGCCGACCGGTCCCTGGCGCTGACGACGTCAACCTGAGGATCATCACCGTTGCAGTCGTCAATGATGCCCCCGGCTCGGGCCCCGCAGCGGCCGTCTTCCAGGTCGGCTTCAAGGTGTCAACGGCAGACGGAGCTCAGATCGTCCCTTATCCGGAGGTAGAGCTCCCCGACCGAGACGAGGAGGAGCAGTCCCTGGACCTCCTCTATCGGAACCAGCGCACTTTCGCGATCGGACACGGTTGTGCGGCTGATTGGGGCGCGATCGGTGCCGAGGAGGTCGTCGGGTTCGTGAAGGCCACAGCATTGCCGGCATATGAAGTCGTCAGTCTGTCCCCGAACGTCTACCTAACGGACGACCAGGGAACGCCGGTCCTCGATGCCGATGGGCGGCGAAGGCCCATCGCGGTCAGCATGGAGGCTCTGGCGCGTGGCGACGAGGAGGGCACCGCTCAGGTCGACCTCGTCCTCAGCCAATACAAAATGTGGATCGATCGGCGCGAGGCCGAAATCCCCGATTTGCTCTCGCGGTACCAGGAAGCTGCGAGGAAACATGTTCGTCGGGCTCGTTCAGCGCTGTCGAGGATGCGGACGGGCTGGAGTCTCGTTGCAAAGAGCGAGCGGGCGGCGAGAGCATTTCGCTGGGCAAACGACGCCATGTTGCTCCAGCAAGTTCGATCGGGTTTCGATCTGCGCAAGGTCAAGCAAAACTCTGATGGACGTTGGCGAGTCGAGGGGTCGCACCCCACTCCAGATGTTCCGGCTGGCCGTGGATTCTGGCGCCCATTCCAGATTGCGTTCCTGCTTGCGGTCCTACCCGAGCTGATTGAACCAGCGCGTCATACTCGTGGCGACGTCGATCTGATCTTCTTCCCCACCGGTGGTGGCAAGACCGAGGCATACCTCGGCGCTGCTGCAGTCAGCCTGCTTGCCCGACGGCTTCGTGACCCTGGTGACGCCGGGACGGACACACTCATGCGGTACACCTTGCGTCTCCTTACCGCGCAGCAGTTCCTCCGCGCGGCCTCGCTGATTTGCGTCCTCGAAAACATAAGGGAGCAGAATAGCGATGTCCTAGGGCCTGCTCCCTTTGGGATCGGTATTTGGCTCGGGGGCAGCTCGACGCCGAACACCTGGGACGCGGCGCTGAGGAACATTCGGGCGCTGCGCCGACAACCGCACGAGCAGAACCTCTTCCTCTTGCTCCGATGCCCCTGGTGCGGAGCAGAGATGGGCCCCCAGCCGAAGAGGGGCGGCGGGCAAGAGCCGATTGGCTACGAGGAATCGGCGGGCAAGGTCGTGCTTCGCTGTATTGACGATGAGTGCAAGTACTCCCGTCGTGCCGGCTTGCCGGTCCACGTCGTCGACGACGACATCTACGAAGTTCGACCGTCGATCGTCATAGGGACCGTCGACAAGTTTGCGATGCTGGCGTGGCGACCGCGGGCCCGGAATCTCTTCGGTCTAAATCCGAGCGGCGTGCGGGACGCGTCTCCACCTAGCCTCATCATTCAGGATGAGCTACACCTGATCTCCGGCCCGCTTGGCTCGATGGTCGGTCTCTACGAACCGGTAATTGACGAACTTTGCACTGATCGACGCGGCGNCAGTCCTGTGCCACCGAAGATCATCGCCTCTACCGCTACGGTCAGGCGCTACGAGGACCAGATCAAGGGACTTTTCGGTAGGGAGACGGTCGCCCTCTTCCCCGCACGGCCTTGAGGAGGCCGCTCCTTCTTTGCCGAGCCAGCGACCTCCGCCAAGGGCACCCCGGAGCCAGGCCGGCGCTATATCGGTGTGATGAGCGCGTCGCTTGGTTCCACTCAGACCGTGCAGGTCCGTGTCGCTGCCGCAACCCTCCAGGCGGCGGTCGACATCCCGGAGGAAGATCGGGACGGCTACTGGACGAACCTCAACTTCCTCAACTCGCTCCGAGAGCTCGGAAACACGGTCTCGCTCGTTCAGTCCGACATCCCGGACTACCTCACCGGACTCCGGCGGCGTGACGGAATCGTGCCCCGCTGGCCGCATCGGACGATGGAGCTCACTTCCCGGCGTCGTTCGGACGAGATTCCGAAGGCGATCGAGCAACTTCAAGCTAAGTACATCGTCGGCAAGGAGCGCCAGGATGCAGTCGACATCTGCCTGGCCTCGAACATCATTGAGGTAGGTGTGGATATTGATCGGCTCGCCCTGATGACGATCGTTGGCCAGCCCAAGACCACGGCGCAATACATCCAGGTGAGCGGCCGAGTTGGTCGGAATCCGGGTGTCAGCCCTGGACTGGTCATCACCATCTTCGGGGCCGCAAAGCCGCGGGATCGCAGCCACTATGAGCGCTTTCGCACGTACCATCAACAGCTCTACGCGCAGGTTGAGCCGACGTCCGTCACCCCTTTCGCTACGCCCGTTCTGCGCCGTGCGCTCCATGCGGCGGCGGTCGCCTATGTTCGGCAGACCTCGCCGGAGACGCTTGGACCTGACCCGTTTCCTTCGTCCGCCTACGATGAGGCCATTCGTTTGCTTCGGGAGCGAGCGGAGGTCGCGGAGCCCGATGAAGTTCCGGTCCTTGATCGCTTTGCGCGGGATCGTGCCCGGCAGTGGGGAGGATGGGAGCGAACCAAGTGGGACGCGAACCCTGCCCCCTTCGGCGACCCGCTGCAAGGACTGATGCGATTTGCAGGAACGCTCCCTGATCTTGACCGCCGCGCGACGATCTGGGACGTACCTACAAGTATGCGGAACGTCGATGCCGAATGTCGGCTCGAGATCAGTCAGGCATACCTGTTCGAAGACACGTTAGCCGAGGATCCAATATGAGTAGCGGGGCGATGCGCCGAGCGCAATTGGTTGCACCGTTTGGTGTCGGTGCCATGAGCGTGCTCGTAAACGGGACATCCGTCATTACCGCGGGACTAGACCACTGGTATGAAGTTGCCGACCAGAGCGCTCTCGCGATGGAGGAATACCAGGAGCATGACTGGCGGCTTGAATCCCGGCTCAAGGTGTCCGAGTTCCGGCTACCCCCGGACTACAGGCCGTCGACCCAAGGAAACGACCCCCGAAATGTTCGGCTCACGGTCCCTGTGTTGCGCTTCCCGCGATGGTCGTTCTGTATTTACTGCAAACGCCTGGAACTGAGTAAGCTCACGATGAAGTCGCTAGTGGAGTGCCAGGACTCGGAACATGCTGGCAAGAAGTTCAAGCCGAAGATGTCGCAGGTCCCATTCGTGGCTATCTGCACTCGTGGTCACCTGGATGACTTTCCCTTCGACAGGTGGGTGCATCGCTCAGCCCACCCGTCATGCGCGGGCACATTGCGCCTCGTATCTCGCGGAGGTGGCGGACTTGAAGGACAGGTCGTCACCTGCGACTCTTGCAAGAAAGAGCGCTCTCTTCGCGGGGTCACCGAAGCGAGGTTTGACAAGAATGGAGAAGAGCACACGAACTTGAGCGATCAACTCGTCTCGCCACGTGAGCCCTATCTGTGCACTGGCGCTCGACCATGGCTGGCGCAGCTTGATGGCGTGTGTAATCAGCCGATTCGCGGTGCCCTGCGCGCGGCAGGAAACGTCTACTTCCCGAAGGTTGAGTCTTCGATCTACCTCCCTCGGCGAGAAGGCGCCGTGAGTGAGGAGGTCCATCAGCTGCTTCGCCATCCTGCTGTGAGCACGACGTTCAATAACGTGTTCCAGTTAGGAATTGACGAGGTGTCTGGGGGGCGACTGCGAAAACTGCTAGAGCGGAACGTCCCACCCGAGCTTTTTGCTCCCATCTCTGACGAGGAGTTGCTAGCGGCGTTTCAGGATCAGTTCGGCATGGACGAGATCACCGAGGAGGAGCCAAAGGAGACCCCGGTCGACGCGGAAAGTCTTACGAGCGACGCCATCTGGCGCCACCCCGAGTACGTAAAGATCCGCGAGACCCCGACTGACGATTTCCTCGCTGCCTCCGACCCAGGGCTTCACGCTGGTTTGACAACCCACCTCTCTCGCGTTAGGTCCGTGGACGTCCTTCGAGAGACGCGCGCGCTACGCGGGTTCAGCCGAGTGCGCGACGGAGAGTTGAAATTGACTGAGGGGAAGGCGATGCTCAGGCGAACGAGCCTGACGCCCGCGCAGGATTGGCTCCCGGCGTATGTCGTGAAGGGAGAAGGAATCTACTTCGAGCTCGACGGCGCGAGGCTGGCGGCGTGGGAAGGGCGCGCGGACGTCCAGGCCCGCGCTCAGCGAATCACCGAACGTTACGGATCGGTGGCGAGCCAGCGAGGCCTAGCGGGGCGTAGGATCAGCCCGCGGTTTGTGCTGTTGCACACCCTGTCTCATCTGCTCATCAACGAGCTAGTCTTTGCCTGCGGTTACAGTTCCGCATCTCTCCGAGAGCGCCTCTACGTCGCCGATTCGACAGATCGGAACATGTCCGGCGCGCTAATCTACACCGCTGCAGGTGACTCAGAGGGGACGATGGGGGGTCTCGTTCGTATGGCTCGCCCTGACAATCTACGCCAAGTCTTTGCGTCGGCCCTGGCGTCCGCCCACTGGTGCTCAACGGACCCGGTGTGCATGGAAGCGGGCGACAAGGGGCAAGGTCCGGACTCGTGTAACCTCGCGGCGTGTCACGCCTGCGGCCTGCTCCCCGAGACAAGCTGCGAGGAGTTCAACCGATTCCTCGATAGAGGGATTGTAATTGGGACGCTCGATGACCCAAATCTCGGCTACTTCTCCGACGCGTTCACCGCCTGACACCACTTCGAGGTTGCCCCGTGGCATCAGGGCGGCGATTAAACAATGCCGACTACACCCTCTGCGCCGGGCGGGAGACACGCGACGACGCTGGGAACGCAGCGCAGGGCGGGCCCACTTGTCAGCGAAAGCCGTAACTGGCCGTGGAGACTGAGCGGCGGCCGTTGGTTGTTCGACTTAGAATGCCGGCGTGCGCTCCCAGATGACCGGATTGGGCCTTAGCCCCGCGGACGCACCAGCCGAACTGATCGCGGTCGTTGTGGCTCGCGCCCCGGCGGGGGAGTCCTCCGGGATGTGCAACGAGGGGAACCGAGCGTCGCGCCCGCCTCCGCTGCGGCCGCGATCGTCGGGCCAGCCAGCGGAGCATGCGCCAGGTACGCACTCGCGCCCAACCGCATCAGCGCGAAGCCCCCGCCCGAGCGGCACCGGCACCGGCACCGGCACCAGCACCGGCTGCAGAAGTCCCCGCGGCACCGGCTGCAGGAGGCGCATCGGTTGCGTCCGCCGGCACGGCCGACGTCACCAGGTCGAGCGGCGCCCGGGGCGCGGACTGCTCTTCGAGGTCGGCCTTCACCGACGCGGACACCCCGAACAGCAGCGTTGCCACGAACCCCACCACGTACGCCACCACGAGCCCCGAGCCGTACCCGAGCAACGCCCATCCGTACCCGGACGACCCGTTCAACAGCGGGATGAGCGACAGGTCTGACGCCCCGATGGCGATCGCCCCGACGGAGTGCCCGAGCTGGTCGAACAGCCCGACGACCCCGCCACCGAACGCCCCACCGATGCACGCGGTGATGAACGGCCGCCCGAGGGGGAGCGTCACACCGTAGATCAGCGGCTCACCGACCCCGAGGAACCCTGCCGGCAGCGCCCCACGGATCGTCCGCACGAGCGAGGCGTTCGACCGGAACCGTACCCACAGCGCGATGCACGCACCGATCTGCCGGCACCGCCCATCGCCAGCACGGGCAGCAGCACGGTCACCCGGTCTGC
>NZ_BACZ01000756.1 GCF_000333375.1 Curtobacterium sp. B18 | reverse complement strand
CAGCTCTCGCGTTGCTCGCGGCTGACGAGAAGTTCACGGTGCTGAACAGCAACAAGGGCATCGTCGATGCCGATTACTACGACCGGCCGAGGTATCGCGACACCTTCAAGCGGATCTTCGACGCACTCCGCGAGCAGCAGGTGTTCACTCGCAGTCTGCCCGAGATCGAGAACCGTGAGCTCTTCAAGCTCTCACCCTTCAAGGCCTTGAACCGTGACCAGGCGATCGCGATGGAGGACATCCTCGAGGGCCTGTTCGACGACTGGAACGACAAGGCAGCGACTCCGATCACCGTTCAAGGGGATCCTGGCACCGGCAAGACGATCGTCGCCGTCTACTTGCTCAAGCTCCTCCAAGACCTCGCCCAGGGCAAGGGGCTCGACGATGTCGAGAGCGACGCGCTCTTCTCCGACTTCTTCACCGAGGACAACCACCGTCTGCTCGATGGTTCGCGGCTCGGCCTCGTCGTTCCGCAGCAGGCGTTGCGAGCGTCCCTCAAGCGCGTGTTCGCGAAGACCCCCGGTCTCGACAAGACGATGGTGCTCACTCCCTTCGAGGTCGGGAAGAGCGATGAGCCCTGGGACCTGCTCGTCGTCGATGAATCGCACCGCCTCAACCACCGCGCCAATCAAGCGTCCGGCATGCAGAACAAGAGCTTCGGGGAGATCAATGAGAAGTTGTTCGGCGCCGACGCCGACCACCTGACACAAGTGGATTGGATCCGGAAGCAGAGCCGGCACCAGATCTTCCTGATCGATTCGCATCAGAGCGTGCGCCCGGCCGACCTCCCGCAAGCGACGCAGAAGGCGCTCATCGACGAGAGCGACGCCGCGGATCGCCGCTACCGACTCTTCACGCAGATGCGCGTGCAGGGTGGAGCGGACTACGTGTCCTTCGCGCGAGCGCTCCTGAGTGACAAGCCCCGCGAGCGTGAGGACTTCGGAGCCTACGATGTGCGGTTCTTCGACGACCTCGGCGAGATGCACGACGCGATACGCGCCCGCGATGCTGAAGTCGGTCTCTCCCGCCTCGTTGCCGGGTACGCCTGGGAGTGGAGGAGCAAGAATGACTCCGCCGCGATCGACATCGAGATCGACGGTCGCCAGCTGCAATGGAACCAGACCCAGACCGACTGGATCACCTCAGCGGGGGCGGTCGAGCAGGTCGGATCGATCCACACCGTGCAGGGGTACGACCTCAACTACGCGGGCGTCGTCATCGGGCCGGACGCGCGGTTCGACCAAGACGCGCAGCGTGTCGTCTTCGACCGATCGAACTACTTCGACAAGAAGGGTATGGAGAACAACCCGCGGCTCGGGATCGAGTACTCGGATGAGGACGTCCTCCGGTTCGTGACGAACGTGTACTCCGTCTTGCTCACGCGCGGGGTACTCGGCACCTACCTGTACGTGGTTGACCCGGCGCTGCGGGAGCACTTGCGCGCGATCATCCAGGCGCGCTGAGCCGACCCCGAGTAGCAGCCCTGATTCCCGCTCGCCTCACGCGAAATCGTGCTTGGGCTGCTGCAGACCTTGCACGCGCCGCGGCTCACCGCCGTCCCCGAAGGGAGCGGCACGTCCGTCGTTGCCGGCGCGACTGGGCTGTTGAACGGGAGGACGGACGAGCCTTGATCAGTGTCGCCGCTCGCGGCGACGCTGCGGTTGAGCACGCCCGTTTTGTTCGCCTGGTTCATGGAGGCGACCGGGGATGAATGCGACGCAGTCGGGGAGGCACGGCAGCGAATGGTCGTGCACGGGGTGCGTGCCAGGGAGCGGGACAGCTCGTAGGCTTCGCCGCCGTACGTGCCGGGGATGGACGCCGCAGGTGTGATCGACGAGGTCGGGCCCGACGTCACCGGGTGGCAGGTCGGCGACGTGGTCATGGCGATGGCGCTGCCGCTCAGCGCCCACGGTGGCGCCTACGTGCAGGAGGTCGTCGCGCCGGTGATCGTCGAAGTCGTGGTCGTGCGGATCGATGTCTACGCTGACTACGGCGGATGGCGGATCAAGGGTGCGGTTCGAAGCGCTCGTGAGCGGCTCTACTCGGTGGGTGGGGAAGTCGCCGTCCGATTGGAGATGCAAGACGGGCGAGCGGTTGTGATCGTGTTCAGGGACCCGAGGACAGCACAGGCGTGCGGCAAGTTCTCTGCGACCGGGACTGAAGGCGCTCAGCCTGCCAAACCAGCCCGCCGAAGCGGACCCGTCAGCGGCCGCGCGCTGCTCCGCTCCGGACGCCGACCCACAGGCCGTCGCGCGCGCGAGTTACCCCACGTAGAGCTCGCGGCGCCCTCGCTCTCGGCGCTCCCGTTCGGTCTCCGACAGGTCGGCCGAGGCAGCATCGAGCAGCCGGGGGTCGATATGCGCGAGGAGCATCTGCTTGAACTCAAGGCCCTTCGCACGTTTCACAGTGCCGACCCGTACCGCGTCCGAGGTCCGTCCCGCGTACTGCTGCAGTGAGACGGTCGACGAGCCGTGACCATCAAGGACGAAGGGCGCCGAGTAGGCAGCCCACGGACATGCTGCAAGGCGTCGCCGATCGAATCATCGCGT
>NZ_BACZ01000757.1 GCF_000333375.1 Curtobacterium sp. B18 | reverse complement strand
CGACGAAGACGCCCCCGCGTTCGTCGGCACGACCCCGTGGTCGTCCCCGACGCCGTTCGTCCTCGACACGACGGCGGCACGGTCGCTCGGGTGGGAGCCGCCCGCGTTCGCGACGGCCGTCCGACCCGAGCTCGACTGGCTCGTCGAGACGGCCCACGCCGTCCCGGCGGACGGCGACGTCCCGTGGGCGGCCGACCCGTTCTGGGACCGGCTGTTCGACTACGGCCCCGAGGACGCCGCGCTCGCGTTGCTGTCCCTGAGCCACCGCGGCTGACCCGTGCCCCGCTCCGAGGTCCTGTTCATCGGCGGACGCTCCGGGGTCGGCAAGACCACCGCGGCCGAGGCCCTGCACGACCTGCTCGTCGCCGCCGACGTCCGGCACGCCGTGATCGAGACCTCATCGACCCGAGCGAGCAGAGCGGAATCGTGGTCGGCTCGACTCGTGAAGTGGTGGACTCCGGGTTCCTCACCGGAGCGCGTCACCGCGGACACCGTGTCGCCGGCACCATCGACGCCTTCGATGTCGACGAACTGGTCGTCCGCGACCATCTGCTTCGCGAAGTCGAGGATCTCGGCCGTGTTCCGATGGTTCACGTCGAGGACGACGCCGCGTCCCGCGAGGTTGATCCCCACCTCACCGAGGGTGTAGCCGCCGGGGTAGATCGTCTGTTGGCCGTCACCGATCAGCGTCAACCCGTCCGGACGATCGCCGATCACCGCGTGCAACAGCGAGACCATCGCACACGAGAGGTCCTGCGCTTCGTCCACGATCACCGCGCTGTACCGATCGAGCGGTATCTGCCGGACGGCGTCGCGAGCAAGGAGCACGACATCCTCGAAGTCGCACACCCCTCGCTCCCGCAGATTCGCCGCGTAGCGCTCGTACAGGTCCCAGACGGCCTGTCGCACCTCCACCGACAGAGCGTGCCTCCGACCCACACGGGCGAGATCGGCGTACTCGTCGAAGCGGGTGAGCCCACGGCCCTTGATGACGTGGGCGATCTCTTCCTCCCAGTAGCGGCGCGTGAAACGCGCCGCACGCAGTGGACTGGAGGCGCTGATCAGGTTCCATGCGTCGGCGAACGCACGCTGGGCCTCCAGGGCGTCGATGCGGAACGCGACCCCGCGTTCCTTCAGGAGCTGACTGGCGAACGCGTGGACGCCCACGAAGTCGACGCGGCCTACCATGTCGGGCGCGAGCCGCTCGAGCAGTGACTCGAGGACGGCGGGGAGGGTGCGGATGTAGGTCGTGAAGAGGACGCGGCCGCCGGTCGAGCGTGCGAGGTACGCGGCGCGGTGGAGGCCGACGACGGTCTTGCCGGTGCCGGCGGCGCCGCGGATGCGCGCCGGTCCGTTGAAGCTGCGGCGGACGAGCTTCGCCTGGGCGGGGTCGAGGAAGGCCATCCAGTCCTCGATGGGTGCCTCGAGGACGCCGTCGAGGAGTTGGTCGGTCAGCTCGTCGTCGAGCGTGGCGATCGTCGTCGCGGGCGGTGGCGTCGGCGCGAGGTCCCGGGGGATGACGGCTGCGGGGACGACGATCTGCGGCGGTGTCGCTGCGTCCTCGCCGATCACGGGGAAGTGGGTGAGCATCGCGGTGAGGATCTCGTCNACNCGTGATGCGGAGAGCCGGGCGCCGCGCTTCGTGATGTGGCCGACGAGGTCGTGCGTGCCGATGACGTCGACGGACGCGACGCGGGCATGCATGCGCTTCTGGCCGGCGAGTGCGGCGACCGCGTGGACCTCGCCCGGCGCGAGCCCGATGTCCGCGAGGGCGGCCTCGGTGCTGTACGCGAGGTCGGCGAGGCGGGCGATGTCGTCGGTGACGTCCTCCTGGCCGCGGGTGATGCGGTCGCCGTGGACCGCGACCTCGCGCCAGGCCTTCGTGTCGACGATGAAGACGCCGGCGCGGCCGACGACGACCATGTCGACCTGGGAGGTGCGGCTGCCGGGCCAGCGGCGGTCGGCGAGGAGGTGGTAGCCGATGCCGGCGAGTGGGGCGAGGAGCTGGGCTGTTTCGCTCTCGGTGCGTTCGGCGATCTCGAAGCGGGCTGCGCGTTGCTCGGCGTCGTGTGCCTGGCGACGGAGTTCCTGTGCGTGGCTGCGTTGGCGGCGTGCTTCGATACCTGCCGATTCCCCGGCGATCGTCATGGCGTGTCCCTCGGGGAGTCCCTGGTCCTCGGTGCCGCTCGTCGTCCCCGCGACGAGTGGTGTTGAACCATCCTCGTGGTTGGGGAGAGCCGACGGGAGTACCCGTTGTGGGGACGAGAACGGTCGACGGAAGCGAGCTCACCGCATCGGGCGAGACCGCGGACAGACCTAACGATTCACGCCGAAAGCGCGAGATTCGACGAAGGTCCGAACAACCGAGGGCGGGACGACGGCCCGGCCTCGGAGCAGATCTTCGAGACGAACTCCATCGATCACGTCGTACACGGAGACCCTCGACAGCCGGATTGCACCCGCCGCAGCTGCAACGTCCTTCATGGCGTCGTAAAGGGCTCGCTGCTTCCAACGCGGCGCGCCCCCTCCCTCGAACGTCCATTGGGGCGCAGCTGCCCCGAACATCCGCTCAGCCGAAGGACTGCTCCACCGTCGGCCGCCGGTTCCAGAGCGCCGCTCATGTGCTCGGCAGTAGTCGTCGTAGGCGCCCGCCCAGGGTGCGCTCGCGATGGGATCGACGCCGAGCGTGACGGCACGGTAACGGTTGAAGTGCATTTCCTCGTCGAGTTCGACGCGAATGCCGTCGTAGGCGAGGTCCCACCCGCCGGGGCGAAGCTCGGGCTCGTCGAGGATGCCGCCCAACGATCGGTAAAGACCGCCGATCGCCGTCCTCTGTGCCTGCGCGAGTTCCGACAGCCGCGGGCCCCGCTCGGCCGGTCGCGAGGGGAAGCCCGCGCCCTGCAGGAGCCGATCGAGCGCAGTGACGCGAGCGCCGGTCTTCGTCACGACTTCAGTCGGCTTCGGATGTGGTGAGGTCGTCGACGTCCTTCTTCTTCTTGAACAGTCCGGCGACACGGCCACCGACCGCGTCCGCGGCACCCACAACTCGCCCGCCGACGTTCTTCGCGACTGTGAGGGCCTGGGCCTCATCCGGCACGCCGTCACCGTCAAGGTCGACTCGACGGAAGACCCGTGTCGCTGAGCTCGCTGCGCCGGAAACGCCGGTCCCGACTGCGCCGGCGGCTCCGGTCACCCACGTGCCCGTCGAGCGAGCGGCATCCTCGAGCGCGGCGAGCGCACGATTGTCTGACCCCTCGTCGTCGGAGGCGGTCTTCACTGTCAGCGCGAGGTAGTCAGGGAAGGCTTCAGGCGCCTCCGGGAAGGCCGTCCGTGAGGACTTCACGACGTCGCGGCCGAACACGAAACGGGCCACGCCTCCGGTGATCGCGCCGACGCCGTACTCCACCGAGGCTCGTTGCTTGCCGCTGAGGCCCTCGCGTACGGGGTCGAGTTCGCCGGTCTGGATGGTCCGCATAAGCGTCTGCGCGGCGCTACCGGGGAGCGCGTCGGACAGTGTCGTCGCCCAATGCGACCAGTCGTCGCGGCCGGCCGCGATCCTCTGGCCCGTCGAGATCGCGCCATCCGAAGTCACCTCGGCGACGTCACTGGCCATGGTCGCGATCTGCTGCTGGCTCACACGTTCGTTGGTCAGGCCGAGGACGAGGGCCTGCGCCTGGTCCTTATCGAGGTCCATTCCGTGGAGGTCTGCCAGCGCGAGGCCGAAGACTGCGGTGATCTCGAACTGCAACTGCTGATCGCCAGCGGGCAGGAGCCGTGCGGCGGCGCCCTTCGCCCCGGTCTGCGCGGCACTCTTCGCGAGGTTCTTTGCCGCGAGCTTCATCGCCCCCTTCGTCCCGGCTTTTGCAGCTTGGGCGCTCGCGCTCTTCGCGCCGGCGACCGCTGGGCCTGCAACCGGGATCATGGCGATGGCGATGTCGGCAGCGATCGAGCCGACTGTGACCGCTGCTCCCGCCGTCGTGATCGCAGTCGTGTACTGGCGCTCGAGCATGAGGACGATCTCGGCCGGAGTCGCTGACGGGTTGCGGCGCCGCAGCCAGCGGACGTACTGGCGGGCGACTGCTCGGCGACCCGACACCGCCTTCGCGATGTCGCGGTCGATATCGTCCGCGGCCACCTCGGCTTCGAGCGTCACATCGGCTTCGTCGGCGTCGGTCATGTGGGTCGTCCTTTGGGGTGAGTTACGCTCGGGTCTTACGATCGAGGACATCGTTGCACGAACGGCGGACGTTTCGACCCGGGTCTGCGGGAACGCGCCGTCCGGTGCGGTGCGACCGAGGTGATGGGCGAAGGTATCGGTCAGCTTTCCCCAACTCGGGCGTCATCGACCTACTCGCTCGGGCGCAGTGATCACCACTTGCGCTTGCCGAGCATGTCGACAGACTGGGGTGGTGTCGCGAGCTCAGAACCGGATGATCCGTCTACGCGAGGCCCTTCGATTCCTTGAGGAACATCACCGCGTAGGACGGCGCCTCGAGGTCTGGCAAAACGTGCTCGAGCGCGTGCCGCTTGAGGATGAAGAGCTTTCGCTCAACTCGAAAGCTCGTCCTCATGGCGAGTCGGACTTCTTGTGGGGAACGACGGCGCTCGTGCACGCCGGGTTCATGACGAAGCAGAACCGAGGAGAGTGGCGCCTGACGGCGGACGGTGCTCGCGCTGCCGCGCTCAATCTCGATGACTTCACCAGGTCACTCAACGAACGCGAGCGAAATTTCCAGCGGGAGCAGAGCCAGGATCGCGCGCTGCGTCTGTCGACTGAGATCGTTCCACCCGACGCCCGCGCCGAGACGATTCGTACAGTCACGGCTTTGTTCGTGGAACGTGGACTCCGCCAACTCGACTCTGTCTTCGCGCTGGGACGAGAGGTCTGGCGTCCGGCCGTCGCCAGCGAAGTCGGGCGGCTCTTCGTCGGCCAGCCGGACGTGGAAGGGGACGACTTCCTGACGAAGCTCGGCACGCAGTTCTGGGGTGCGAGCGATGATGCGAAGCTCCTGATGGCGGAACTGATCTGCTGGCAGTTGCTCCCGCTACAGACACCGGGCGAGCTAAAGAAGCGCGAGCGTGTGCGCTTTCTCCTCGACCAGATGGAGCACCCGGTGACCATCCCACGCGAGATCGACGACGCGTTCCGTTCGTGGTCGTTCAATCCTGGGCAGGCCATGACCGGGCGCCACACTTTCGCCACGCTCTCGATCGTGGTCCGACTCGTCGAAGAGTGGGCCACCCTGCCCAACTCCGTTCGCGAGGAGCTCTTGGAGGTGCCGTGGGCCTGGCGTGACCTCGTCGCTCACGTAGACGGCACCGCTCTTCCGATCCAACGCAACGAGCTGCTCTTCCTCGTTCACCCGGGCGTTTTCGGGGAGGTCGTCGCGCCTGAGCATCGCGAAGCCATTCGCGGTGCTTTCGCGGGTGAGGTTCAGGGCCAAACGGAGGACGACCCAGACGCGCACTTCCAACAGATCACGATCGCGTTGCAGAAGAAGGCGGACGGACCAGCGCTCTTCTACGCCGAGCCGCTTGTGTCGCGTTGGAGACCGCAGTCTGCGCCCGAGCAACACCAAGAGCAGGTCCAGCCTAACGCTAGGGTCCCGGACGAGGACGAGCCAGCCGAACGGGACATGTTCCCCGCCGCCACGAGTGTCCTCGCTGAAGCCCTGCACATACCCGAACGCTGGCTCCAAGACACCCTCGACCTCATCGAGCGCCGCAAGCAGGTCATCCTCTACGGCCCTCCCGGCACCGGCAAGACGTTCCTCGCGCAGGCACTGTCGAAACACGTGACGGACGGTACCGACGGCGAGACCACGATCGTCCAGTTCCACCCGACGTACTCGTACGAGGACTTCTTCGAGGGCTTCCGTCCCGTCGCGAACGACGACAGCGGCAACCTCGCCTTCAGCCTCCGAAAGGGGCCGCTCCGGCGCCTCGCCGACAGCGCCGCCGCCAATCCCGAGGCGAACTACTTCCTCGTCATCGACGAGATCAACCGAGGCAACATCGCGAAGGTATTCGGCGAGCTGTACTTCCTCCTCGAGTACCGCGACAGCGAGATCTCCCTGCTCTACAGCGACGAGCCGTTCACCCTGCCGAGCAACATCTTCGTCATCGGCACGATGAACACCGCCGATCGCTCGATCGCGATGCTCGACGCCGCCATGCGGCGCCGCTTCGCGTTCATCGAGCTGCACCCGGAACGCGACCCCGTCCGCGACGTGCTGGCTGGTTGGGTGGCGACCAAGGGCCTCCAGGACGACCGCGCCAGCCTGCTGACGCGACTGAACACTGCCATCGCCGATCACGATGCCAAGGTGGGGCCGTCGTTCCTGATGCGCGACCTCGACGCGGGCGGCCTTGCGGACGTGTGGCGGTACGAGATCCTGCCGCTCCTCGCGGAGCACCACTACGGCGACGGCGTCGACCTGGAGGCCCGGTACGGCCTGGCAGCGCTGCGTCGCCAGACAACGCCCTCCGTTGCGGACGGGACCGAAGGTGCCGACACCGCGAGTTGAGTTGCGGAAGGCGGACCAGCCGACGCTGCACCGGATGCCGCGGGAGGTCGCGGCTGGCCTCGTCGCGGCGCGGATCGCGGACGTCTCGCCGACGTTCGTGGCGGACGAGTACCGCGTCAGCGGCGTGCGGAAGGTCGGCGTCGTCCGGATCGCCGGACACGACGTGTGGATCCGGCCGAAGACGCCCGTGCGGCGGCTGTTCGCGATGCTCGGCTACGCACGGGCCGGGAGTGCGATCTGGGAGGACGAGGACTTCGGCTTCGCGGCCGATGCCGACCTCATGCCAGCGCTGGCGCACGCGTTCGAGCGGCAGGCCTCGCGGGCGCTCGCAGGAGGGGCGCTCCGCGGGTACGTGACGCGGGACGATGCGCTGCCGCTGGTGCGCGGGCGGTGGCGGATCGGCGACCAGCTCACGCGGCGGGGCGGGCAGCCGCTGCCGGTCGAGGTGTCGTTCGACGACTACGTCGAGGACATCGCCGAGAACCAGCTCGTGCTGACGGCGGCGACGCGATTGCTCCGGCTGCCGGGAGTGCCGGCCGACGTCGTCGGGCGGCTGCGTCGGGTGGTGCGGCTGCTCGACGGAGTGACGGTGATTCCGGTAGGGGCGCCGGTGCCCGTGGTTCGGTCCGATCGGCGGAACGCGCGGTACTCGGCGGTGCTGCCGCTAGCGTTGCTCGTACTGTCGGGCACGTCGATCGAGCAGCGAGCCGGGTCGCTCGTGGGCGCGGGGTTCCTCGTCGACATGTGGTCGGTGTTCGAGGACTTCGTGACCGCTGCGCTCCGGGAGGCGTTCCGGCCGTACGGGGGAGAGTTCGTGGCGCAGTACGCGTCGACACTCGATGTCGAGGGGACGGTGAAAATCGCGCCGGACCTCGTGTGGCTCGTCGGCGGTGAGGTGCGGGCGTGCATCGACGTCAAGTACAAGGTCGAGAAGCGCGGGCAGTACCCGAACGCTGATCTGTACCAGATGGCGGCGTACTGCCGGAGGTTCGGGTTGGGCGAGGGACACCTGGTGTACGCGGCGGGAGAGTCGGAGGCGCGGCAGGTGCGGGTGGTCGACGGGCCGATCGTCCAGCAGCACGCGCTTGATCTCAGCCGTCCCGTGGCAACGGTGCTCGGCCAGCTCTCGTCGTTCGGTCGACGGGAACTGCACAGCGAAGATGTAGGACCGACCGCGCGGTCGTGTCGGCGTTGGCAGCCGCGCTGCTAGCGTCGGATCATGGCGGATGAGGGGCTGCGCGACGAGCTAAACGCCTTCGTCGACGAACGCGACTGGGGCCAGTTCCACACTCAGGAGAACCTCGCGAAGAGTATCTCGATCGAGGCCGCGGAGTTGCTCGAGTGCTTCCAATGGAAAGCCGACGCCGACGACCTGCGCGTGCGGAGCGAGCTTGCTGACGTGCTGACGTACTGCTTCCTCCTCGCGGACCGCCTCCGCACGTCGCCGGAGACCCTCATCCGCGAGAAGCTCGCGATCACGAAAGCTAAGTACCCGGTAGAACGATCGCGAGGGCGGAGCACGAAGTATGACCAGCTTTGACATCGAGCGGCTCCCATTCACGNCAGAGCACCTGCNGTCCTGGCAAGCGGATGACCGGCGCTTTCATCACTGGCCCGTGGTTTACATCCTCGACGACGGTAAGCGGGTGTATGTCGGCGAGACCCTGAATAC
>NZ_BACZ01000758.1 GCF_000333375.1 Curtobacterium sp. B18 | reverse complement strand
GGGGGGGGGGGGGGCGGGGGGCACCGCGATCACGGCGTTCTGCTCGGGAGGGCCGCTGTCGCTGGTTCCCTGCTCCCGAGGGCCATCGAGCAGCGATCATCGGAGCCGCACGGGTCGGCTTCGATGATGCGGGGATCCTCAGCCGATGACGGTGATGCCGTCGATGAACGCATCGATCTCGGGTTCCACGACGGCGAGGTTCTGCGGGTAGTTCGCGACGGTCGAGATCCGGACGTCCGTCCCGCCCGATTGGAAGACCCACACCACGGCTACCTGTTCGCCGCCCTCGCCGTCGTCGGTCGAGAACGTCCCCCGGCTGCCGACGCCGAGGCCCTTGGCCGTGTGGGGGCGCACCTCGTCGGGCTGGCGCAAGCCGGCAGCATCTTCGAGTCGCAGTAGATCGGCCGCCGCCTGTTGAGCATCGCTGCTTGCCTCGATCGGCAAGACCTGCAGCGTCAAGAACGGACCGCCGACCTGACGAAGGAACAGGTAGAGCGCTGCTTCTCCGGGGTTCGGCATCGTCGCAAAGCGTTCCAGAGCGGCGCGCAGCCAAGCGCGGTGCTCTCGTGTCGTTCGCGGCGAACGATTCTCGATGGTACGAGCGGCCGCCTTCGCCCATCGAGCAGCGCTCCGACCGAACTCGTCGTTCGGCCAGACGCGCGGGATGAACGTCCACGCGTCCGGGTCGTACTGGAAGGAGAGGTCGCCGTTCATCTCGACATCGTCCCATCTGGTTCGACGACCAGGTGCGCGCCGTCGTTCGTGCGCCACTGCACTGAGGCGCACATCGCGTCGAAGAGGACACCGAGCGCTTCGACGACCATCTGCTCGCCAGCGATGTCATCCTGGTGCTCGGGCGCGTCGGCCGCGCTGGCAACGGTGAGACGCAGCATGAGCAACAAGTCCGAACGCTGCGGAATCCTCGTCAGGACCACTCGTGCTCCGATGCTTCGGGCATGCTGCGGGAGGGAATCGGGAGCAGCTGGCTCGTGCTCCCACCAGCGGACTGCGGGAGCACCAGCCACCTGGAGCATCTGTCCTCGATGCTTGGCGAGTTGCGCGAGGAGCAATTCATCCAGATCTCCGCTCGGGGCGGAGTCGACCTCGACGGCTGCGACGACAACGCTGCACGAGATGTCCGTGCCGGGAATCCCGCCCGCTGGAACGTACGAATCAAGGACGAGTCCCAAGGTGTCTGCCTGCAGCGTCTCCCTGAGCTGCGAACCGACCTCGGTCGTCAACCNACTCTTCGGGGCGCCAGCACTGAGCGCTTCACTGACTGCGGTTTCGGCGGCGATCGTAGGGTCCGTACGCCCCTGCAAGCGAACCCCTCCGGCGGGTACCGCGATGCTGTACCGCTCAGGAGTGCGCGTCACTTCGCCACCGCAAACCCATTCGTGGCGCTGCGGTTCACCACAGCGCTCGCGACGAAAGCCACCACCGAAAAGATGGCGAGTGCGATTCCACACCAGAGCACCGAGTGTGGGCAAGCTTCGACTCCTGGGAACCGTGTGCCGAACACTGACGTCACGAACGCGCCGAATGCCAGCGCGATCCCGACAACCGGAGTTCCGCGGAGGATGCTCCGATCGTTCCACACGAGGCTGCCGATGAGTCCGACGAGCGCAACGAGCGTCACCACCCAGTAGGGCCATGCCGGTGGTACGGGATCGGGCCACCCTGAATGCTGCTGCCACATGTCGTCGGCGTTAATTCGTTCCGGAAGCACGGTGAGCAAGTAGATCCCAGTCGCCAGGACGACGAACGCTGGCAGCGCAACGGCCACGCGAACGAGGATGCTGACCGGATGCCACATGTGCTCCGAACGGCTCATCGTCGAGTCATCGCTCACCACGCTGTACCCAACCTCGGGCTCCAACGCCAGTCGAGGGTATCCGTGAGTCCCAACGCACCCGCGGAGGTCGATGTCATCCCGAAGGTGAAGTTGAACGCGCTCCACGCTCGAGCTCTCCCTGCGAGTTGGTTGAGTCGGACAGCGTCACCGACGACCTGCCCGGGAACGGACCGCGCCGTGTAGTTCATGACCTGTGCGATGTCGGGATCACCGAACGCGCGGATCAGCGATTTGTCGCCGAGCTTCGGCCGCGAGCGGGCGAACGTCCGACGCACGGCAGCCATCATCGCGCGTGGGCGGTTGCTGTTGGCTGCTAGTTCGAAGCCCCGGGTCGACAGCACACCCTTGGCCTCCGCCGACATCGCCTTCGCGGCTGCGGATCCTGCACCGAACGTGAAGCAACCTGCGATCGAGAGCAGTGCGTTCGTCCACGAACCGGTTCCCGCGGCCGCGCGGGCTGTATCGACCGCAGCGCCGAGCGCCATCACGCCCACGGCGATTGCCGCGACGATTGCGAGAGGCGGGAAGATCAGGGAGACCAGCGCGAGGCCAGCACCGATGTATCCGAGGTAGTCGCTCACCTTCGACAGCCAGGCGTCGTTCTCCTTCATCCAGTGCTGGAAGACGTTCCAGGCGTTGTCGTGCAAGCCGTCCTCGGTCGCGTCGTCAATGCGTGCGATCGCGATGTCCGCTGCGCGGTCGCGATCACGACGTGCGTCTTCGAGAGCAGCCGTTGCTCGGGCAGCATCTGCTCGGAGTGAGGCGGCGCGCTCCTGCTGCGCTGTCGCCTGATCCTGGAAGTGTTGCAGGTCGTCAGGACTCGTTGTTTGCTCCGCAAGCGCGCTGTAGTGCCGATCGAGGCGTTCAGCCGACTCCAACTCGTCCGCCGTCGCGGCGTTCGACGCCGCAGCACGCTCCGCGTCGTCGATCGCTGTCTCGAGTGCGGCAGCGTAGTCGACGAGAGCATCTCCGGTGTCCTGGTAGCGCCCCTCCGCCTTGCGGAGTTTCGTCGCGAGGTCCCCGGCCTTCTTCACGAACGCGTCGATGGCGTCACTCGATGTGCCAGCGGTGTCCATGCGCGAGAGCGTGTCGGAGGCGCTGCGGATGTCGGCGGCGATCGTGCGGTAGTGATCGGCCATTGCCCGCACTGCCGATGGATCGCCCTCGATTTGCTGCGCGGGGCTCACTGCGCATCTCCCGCGATCGACTTGGCGAGTTCGCGTTAGGACTTGTCGAATGCCTCGTCCAGCTCGGAGGCCGTGTCCGCCAGACCCGCAATTGCTTCACTCAACTGATCACGCATGCCGTCCCACCCGCTCGAGAATGACCTGATCCGGTCAGCGAGAGCCGCATGACCGACCGCGTCAGCGGCCGTGCCTGAGTGCTTGTCTGCACGGTCGAACTCGGACTTCACCGCCCGCAGCTCGCTCCAGAGCGAGTGCAGCGCCGTGCTGTCGTACTGAAGTGTTCCCCGCGACACTGTAGATCTTCCCCTCATGATCGATCGTTGACGACGAACAGAGCCTAGCAGCAACTGACATATCGGTCGGAGCACGAGCCGGCCGTCCGCTGCCGGTGAGGAGAGATCGGTGTCGTACGCCCTGTCGGACGAGCTCAGCTGCGCGGTCTCCGGTTGTGGCGGCGCTCCGTCAGCGACACCATGGCGCACGACAGGCCCTGCGCCTCGTCGACGATCACAGCGTCGTACCGCTCGAGCGGCACCGACGCGATCGCATCGCGCGCGAGCAGGACGATGTCCTCCCAGCCGTGTGCGCGCCGCTCAAGCAGCCCGCGCGAGTATGCCTCGTAGCGGTCCCACGCCGCCTGTCGCGTCTCCACGTGCAGCGCGTGCTTCCGCCCGACATGCGACAGATCGGCGTACTGCTCGAAGCGCGTCAGGCCGCGGCCGTTGATGACGTGCTTGATCTCGTCCTCCCAGGAGGAGCGCGAGAAACGCGAGGACCGCAGTGGACTGGAGGCGCGGATCGCGTCCCAGGAGTCGTCGAACGCGAGTCGCGCCTCCCGTGCGGGTGCACGCAGGGCGATCCCGCGTTCCTTCAGCGGGCGCGTTGCGAACCTGTGAGCGCTGAGGCGCCGTCATGGTGATCGTGCCCATGTCTTCGGGTGCTGCTCGCTCGTTGCTGCGCGCGGAGTGCCTCGGGTTGGTGTGGTGAGGTGACCGCTCAGGCAGCCACGACTCCTCGCCCTGCGACGTACTTCCACCGCTTGCCGAGCGCGTCCGTGAAGGACATGGAGACCAGAGTCCATCGATCGACGACGGTGAAGGGTCTCATGCCCATGTCGTTTCGCTCGAGCTCGGAACAGCCGGAGAGCAGCGACCAGGCACGCGCCTTGTGCTCGCGCTTCGTCGGGAAGATCCACTCGGCGTAGGACTGGCCCGGAGGGCACACCTTGGCGGAGAACGTCACTTCCTTCTCGCCGTTCATCACCGCAGTGGCTTCGACCTCGTGGATCACGGCGTCCGAAGCGTTGCGGATGACGAGGACGTTCTTCCAGTGCGACTTGTCGCTCTGGTCGAGGTTGGAGAAGACGAACGAGACCCACGCGCTGACGCGCGCCGCCTCTCGCTCGTCCCGGTCACTTCGGGCTGCGCGGTCAGCACGCTGCGCGATCAGCAGGCTGCAGATGGAGATGGCGAGCGTCACCGCCACCCCGAACCACGCTGCGAGTGCCTCATTGCTCATGCAATCCCCCTTGGAATGATCGGTACAGGTTTCAGCAGCCTGCACGAAATATCATACATTCCCTAGGAAACCCACCCACAGCCCGTCGCGCGCGCGGGTCATGCCGACGTACAGCTCGCGGCGATCGAGCTCGCGGCGCTC
>NZ_BACZ01000759.1 GCF_000333375.1 Curtobacterium sp. B18 | reverse complement strand
GTCCCGATCCCCGCCGCCGGTCCGCTCGCTGAGTGCGGACGGTCGACGTCCGGTAGACCGGACGGGTGAAGGTCGTCGGAGTCGAACAGTTGGGAGGGCCCGAGGCCCTCGCCGTCCACGAGGTCCCGGAGCCGCACGCCGGCGCAGGGTCGGTGCGCATCCGGGTGCAGGCGTTCGCCGTGAACCCCACCGACACCGGCGTCCGTGCCGGAGAGCGGGACAGTTCGCAGGCATCGCCGCCGTACGTGCCGGGGATGGACGCGGCCGGGGTCATCGACGAGGTCGGGCCCGACGTGTCCGGCTGGGAGGTCGGTGACGAGGTCATGGCGATGGCGCTGCCGCTCAGCGCCCACGGCGGTGCGTACGTCGAGGAGCTCGTCGCGCCGGTCGGGTCGTTCACGCGGATCCCTCGGGGGACGTCGCTCCCGCTCGCGTCCACCGTGCCGATGAACGGGCTGACGGCGTTGCAGATCCTCTCGAGGGCGGGGCTCGCTCCCGGGCAGACGCTCGCCGTGACCGGGGCTGCCGGGTTGCTCGGCAACTACGTGGTGCAGCTGGCCGTCGCCGCTGGGCTGACCGTCATCGCGGACGCTGCGCCGGCGGACGAAGCGCTTGTACGCTCGCTCGGTCCGACGCACATCGTGGCGCGCGGGTCCTCGTTCGCGGTCGCGGTGCGAGAGCTCGTGCCGGACGGGGTCGATGCGCTCGCCGATGCCGCGGTGCAGCGGTCTGAGGTCGTGGATGCCGTGCGTGACGGGGGAGTGTTCCTCGACGTGCGGGGGTGGGAAGGGAACGGCGCTCGCGGCATCCGGTTCGAGCAGGTCATGGTGTTCTCGGAGTACCGGTCGTTCGACAAGCTCGACCAGCTGCGGCACGCGGTGGAGAGTGGGACGATGACGCCGCGGGTGGCGGAGGTGCTGCCAGCGGAGCGGGCTGCGGAGGCGCATGAGCGGCTCGAGGCTGGGGGGACGCGGGGGCGGTTCGTGTTGACGTGGTGAGGTGAAGAACCCGTGACGGACGGGAGGCGCGGTGCTGGTTGGTGCCGCGCCTCTCGCTGTTCAGCGGTGGCGTTGTCCTTCGCTCATTCGTAGTCTGCGATGTCGCCAGCGCCGCACGCCGACTGCACCTCGATCGATACGCGTCGAGGGCTGGCGTTGATCGAGATCGATTCGACCGCCTGCCCTGTGGTGACAGCTGACCAGAGCGGCCGACCGTCGTCTATCGTGTCCTGCTTGATCGCGACGTCGTAGTCGTGCTGCTTCCACGTCTTCGCAACCGCGCGGACGAGCGACTCCGGATCCGTAGCGCCGGTCCGCTCCGGTCCCAGAGAAC
>NZ_BACZ01000760.1 GCF_000333375.1 Curtobacterium sp. B18 | reverse complement strand
CGGAGCCCGAGCGAGGACGCCACCTCGTCGCCGAGGGTCAGCACGGTGAGTCGCGAGGACTGCAGCAAGCCGGTCCGCCCACTCCTGGGGCGTGACGTCGTTCGCGGACGCCGTGCGGAGGATCTTCTGCCCGTGCTCGTCCGTGCCGGTCAGGAGCCAGGTGTCGTCGCCGCGCT
>NZ_BACZ01000761.1 GCF_000333375.1 Curtobacterium sp. B18 | reverse complement strand
CATTGAGTCGAAGGCACTCAAGTTCCCAGGAGGTCCCTTTGCCAGCAACGTTCGGCCCGACCGGCGGCAACGACTCGTTCGACGAGTTCCTCGCCCGTCTGCTCGCGGCACAGGAGACCGGCGCCCAGCGATCCGTCCCGCTGGGACGCCCGGTCGACATCACGCGACTGCTCAGCCGTCGCACCCACGAGCTGCT
>NZ_BACZ01000762.1 GCF_000333375.1 Curtobacterium sp. B18 | reverse complement strand
GTGAGACCCGCGCCGGGCTCTTCGGACGGCACCTGCTCCGGCACGCCGCGCTGCCGGGGATCGCCCTGTCCGCGTGGGCGTTCGGTTCGCTCGTGTCCGGCGCGGTCGTCGTCGAGTCGGTGTTCGCGCTGCCGGGCATCGGGCGCGCACTCGTGACGGCGGTGACGCAGCGGGACATGCCGCTCGTCGCCGGCATCGCGCTCGTGTCGGCCGCGGCGTACGTGGTCGTGCTGGCCGTGGCGGACCTCGTCGAGCGTGCGGTGGATCCGCGGACCGGCGGGACCGGCGGGGCGGACCGGACCCGGCGTCGCACCCCGCGCGCCACCCGGGACACGGCGGGCGCACGGTGAGCGGCATCGCCGACCCGAGCCTCCGGGCCGGTGCACCGGGCGACGCACCCGCCGGACGGTCCGAGCGGTCCCGTGGGGGGACGCTCGGCCCGGCCGGATGGACTGCGGCCGCCGTCGTGGCTCTGGCCGTGGTCGCGGCGGCCTGGCCGGCGCTGCTCGGCGGTGGCGACCCGCTCGCCGTGCACCCGTCCGAGGCGCTCCGGGCGCCGTCGTGGTCGAGTCCGTTCGGCACCGACGAGTCCGGACGGGACGTGCTCGCCCGGGTCGTCGCCGGCACCCGGGCGTCGCTCGTGGTGGGCGTGGTCGCGACCCTCGTCGGCGGCGGGGTCGGCATCGTGCTCGGCCTCCTGGCCGGCCTCGGCGGGCGGGTCGTGGACGCGGTCGTCGGCCGGCTCACCGAGGTGGCGTTCGCGCTCCCGCTGCTCCTCGTCGCGCTGGTCGTCATCGCGGTGACCGGCCCCGGACCCGTCCCGGCGATGCTCGCGGTCGGGTTCGCCACCGCGCCCGGGTACGCCCGGATCGTGCGCGGCCTCGTGCTCCGTGCGCGCCGCTCGCAGGTGGTCGAGACCGCCGTGCTGATGGGACGCTCCCCCGCCGCGATCACCGTGCGGCACGTGCTCCCGGCGGCCCTCTGGCCGGTCGTGGCCGTCGGGACGCTCGGGGTCGGGCAGGCGATCGTGTGGGCCTCCGCGCTGAGCTACCTCGGCGTCGGTACCCCGCCGCCGGCGCCGGAGTGGGGCGCGATGCTGGCGGACGGTCGCACGTACCTGCAGACCGCGCCGTGGATGAGCGCCTTCCCCGGCCTCGCGATCGTGGTCACGGCGACCGCGGTCACGGTGCTCGGCCGGGCGATCCGACGAACAGGAGTGATCCGATGACCGTGCTCGACGTGCAGGGGTTGACCGTCGCCATCGGCGGGACGGTGGTCGTGCGGGACGTCGCGTTGCGCGTCGAGGCCGGCGAGTGCGTCGCCCTCGTCGGTGCCTCCGGCTCCGGCAAGACCGTGACCGCCCGGGCCGCGCTCGGCCTGTCGGCGCCCGGGTCGTCCGTCCGGGTCGACCGGCTGCGGGTGGCCGGGCTCGACGTCCGGGCGTTCTCGGACCGCCGGTGGCGGAGCGTGCGCGGATCGCGCGTGGGGTACGTCGGCCAGGAGGCGCTCGGCGCCCTCGACCCGCTCCGCCCCGTCGGGCGCGAGGTCGCCGACGCCCTGCGGCTGCACACGGACCTGCGGGCCGCGGAGCGCGTTCAAGGCGTGCGCGCCGC
>NZ_BACZ01000763.1 GCF_000333375.1 Curtobacterium sp. B18 | reverse complement strand
GGTGACGTACTGCTGCCACTCGTCGGTGTACTGCAGGACGGACTTCTTGGCGGCGGCGTTGAAGACGTCGACGCCCATCTCGTCGATCTCGTGCTTCTCGGTGATGCCGAGCTGGCGCATGGCCTCGAGCTCGGCGGGCAGCCCGTGCGTGTCCCAGCCGAAGCGACGGTGCACCTGCTTGCCGCGCATCGTCTGGTAGCGCGGGAAGACGTCCTTGGCGTAGCCGGTCAGCAGGTGCCCGTAGTGCGGCAGGCCGTTCGCGAACGGCGGGCCGTCGTAGAAGGTCCACTCGGGGCAGCCCTCACGCTGGTCGATCGACGCCTGGAACGTGCGGTCGCCCTTCCAGAAGGCGAGGATCCCCCGCTCGACGGCGGGGAAGGACGGCGAGGGGACGACGCCATCGGCATCGGCGTTCAGCGGGTACGGCACCGGGACTCCTTGTGGGTTCGCTCGATCTCCACGAGGACGGAGCACACTCCGCGGTACCACCTCGCTTGCCGACCACCGCTCGCGCTGTGGCCGACCGCTCGTTGCCGGGGCTGTGCGGCCCGGTCCGCCCGGTTCTACTGCCGGCCGTCGATCGTGCCGACTGCCGGGTTCTTCCGGAGGCTCCCCGGTGATGGCCGGATCGACGCCTGTGCACACGAGTTTAGCGGACGGGAGCATGCTGGAGCGATGCCCGACTCTTCCGAGCAGGATCGTCCCGAATCCCTGCTGACCGTCATCATCGCGTTCGGCGCGAACCTGCTCGTCGCGATCGCCAAGACGATCGCCTCCCTGATCTCCGGATCGGCCTCGATGGTGGCCGAGGCCGCACACTCGTGGGCCGACACCGGCAACGAGATCTTCCTGCTCGTCGCGGAACGGCGTGGCGCCCGCAAGCGCGACGCCCGGCACCCGCTCGGGTACGGGCGCGAGACCTACATCTGGTCGATGTTCGCCGCGTTCGGCCTCTTCACCGCCGGTGCCGTCGTGTCGATCTCCCACGGCATCTCGGAGCTCGGCGAGACCGGCCCGGCCGAGGACGTCCTGCTGAACTACATCGTGCTCGCGGTGTCGTTCTGCCTCGAGGGGACGAGCTTCGTGCAGGCGTACCGACAGGCGCACGGCGCGGCGACGAAGCGGAAGGTGCCGGTGCTCCGCCACGTGCTGCAGTCCTCGAACCCGACGCTGCGAGCCGTCTTCGCCGAGGACGCCGCCGCCCTGATCGGTCTGGTCGTCGCGTTCCTCGGGGTGTTCCTCCACCAGCTCACCGGCCTCGCGGTCTTCGACGCGGTCGGCTCCATCGCGATCGGCGTGCTGCTCGGGGTCGTCGCGATCGTCCTCATCGACCGCAACCGTCGGTTCCTGCTCGGTGAGAGCACGTCGCCGGAGCTCGAGAACGCGGTGCTCGTGGAGCTGCTCGGCCGGTCGCAGATCGAACGGGTCACCTACCTGCACCTCGAGTTCGTCGGTCCGTCGCGGGTGTACCTCGTGGCAGCGGTCGACCTCACGGGCAACGAGGTCGAGGAGCACGTCGCGGTGCGGCTCCGCGACGTCGAGAAGTCGCTCGAGGAGAGCCAGTACATCGAGGAGGCGGTCCTCACCCTGAGCTACCCCGGCGACGAGTCGCTCACCCCGACGGGCGAGGAGGTGCCGGAGGTGGTCCGGGACGGCACGGCCGAGGACGTCGCGGCGGGCGGGGCCGGGACGCTGCGGGCGAACTGAGGCTCCGAGGGGCGGGCGGCGCGGGCTCGCGCTGCGCGGGCTCACGCTGGGCGGGGCGGGGCGGGGCGGCCTGCTCCCGCCGCGCGGCTCGGTGTCTCAGCCGGCCGCGGCCGGCGCCAGCGTGGCGGTGTCCCCGCGACGCTGGATCGTGAGCCCGTCCTGCACGACCCAGACCCGCAGCGCGTCGAGCCGGAACTCCTCGAACCGGTCCGGGTGGTCGCGGAGCAGTGCCCGGAGCTCGTCGTCCATCGGGAACCGTGGGTCGATCCCGGCGACGAGCACGCCGTAGTCGCCGTACTGCACCGCCTGGGTCGCACCACGGTGGCCGATGAACACCGCGAACGCCTGCTGCGACGCCCCGGACACCAGGACCTTGTCCGTCCGCGGGACCCCGTGCGCGTCGAGCGCCGCGTCGAGCCGGGCGTACCCGGTGGTGCGGGTCTCGGCGACGGTGCGCACGACGACCGCCGCGGGGACGATCGTCACGGCGACCAGGACGAGCGCCACCACGGTCGTCACCGGCGGCCGCGACCGGGCGAGCCGGGCGTACCCGACGGCGGCGAGCGCGACGGCCCACGGCATCCACGCCTGGTAGTAGTGCGGCAGGGCGACGTTCGCGGTGGCGTAGAAGACGACGAGGATCCCGAGGGCGATGCCGAGGAGCGCGACGAGCCGGTCCGGACGGACCACGAACGCCGCGACGATCCCGACGAGGAGCACGACGACCGCCGGCCAGCCCACGCCCTCGACGACCCGCACGAAGTTCGTCCACCACGGCGCGAGCATGTACGTCTTCCCGAGGACCGAGATCTCGTGCCCCTTGGTGTCGTGCTCCCCCTGGAACGCGAGCATGTACGCGATCGCCCGGGTGCCACCGACGGGCACGTACGCCGCGACGAAGACCACCGCGAACGCCCCGGCGGCGGCGACACCGCCGGTGACGAGTCCCGACCAGCGGCGGAACAGCAGCGGGACGGCGACGACCGCGAGCACGAGGACGGCCGTGCTGACCTTCGACGTCACCGACAGCGCGAGCAGGGCACCGGCGAGCGCCATCCACCACCAGCCGTCCCAGGCCGTCGTCCGGTCGGCCGCCCGCCTCGGCCGGGCCGCCCACTGCCAGGCGGCGGCGAGCGCCGCGACGGCGAAGAACGTCATGACCGGCTCGAGCAGCGCGAGCCGGTCGATGCGCGCCGCGGTCCCGGAGGCGACGTCGGTCCACGTCGGCGAATCGCCGCGCGGCGTGAGCCACCACAGTCCGGCCGCGAGGAGCGCGCCCCAGTGTCCGACGGGCCGCCGGAGCCAGGCGAACAGGACGACACCGGTGCCGAACGACGCGGTCGCGGCGACGAGTCGGGGCCCGAGGACGCCCTCGCCCACGACGAGCTGCGCGAGGCCGAACAGGTACTTGGCGGTCGGCGGGTGCTGCAGGTTGTCGGTGAGCACCCCGTGCACGTAGGCCCACCCGGCGCGCGTGTAGGTGAACTCGTCGACGTAGGGGCTCTGCCGGCCGATGTGCCAGTACGCGACGAACAGCCCGGCGAGCGCGATCGCCGCGAGGGCGACCACTCGGATCGTCCGTCGCGCTCGGGTCACGGAGAGAGAGCCTATTGCGCCGGGGGCTCGAGCGGATCGAGACCCGCGGCCACCGGGGTGAGCGCCGCGCCGACGTACTCGACGAGGGAGCGACGACCGACGCCGTCGGCCACCCAGACGCCGAACGCGGCAGCGGCGGCGCCGAGCATGGCGCCGGACACCGTCTGGGGCCAGAGGGCGGCGGGGTGTTCGCCGGTCCGACGGGCCACGAAGGCCGACACGGCGGCGTGCTGGGCGCCCACGCGAGCCGCGACGCTCGCGACGAGTTCGTCACCGATGCCCATCACCTCGGCCTGCGCGATGGCCCACGGCACCCGCTCGGGGT
Organism: Curtobacterium sp. B18; assembly: GCF_000333375.1. GTDB lineage: Bacteria > Actinomycetota > Actinomycetes > Actinomycetales > Microbacteriaceae > Curtobacterium. The sequence continues at coordinate 2,165 of NZ_BACZ01000763.1, read as the reverse complement.
CGTGGGCGCGGGCGGTGGCGAGGAGGGCGGCCTCGACCGCGCGGACAGCGGACTCCTCGGTCGAGGCCGCGAGGCACGCAGGCAGCGTGGCGACCGCGGCGTCGAGGTCGAGCCAGAGCACGTCGGACTTCGCGGTGAAGTAGTTGAAGAAGGTCGCCCGGCTCACGCCGGCCCGAGCGGCGATGTGGTCGACCGTCGTCCGGCCGTAGCCCTGCTCGAGGAACAGCTCGGCTGCGGCGTCGGCGAGCACCTCGGCGCTCGAGCGTCGGGGGCGGCCACCGCGGCGCATCGGTTCGTCCATGGCCCCCAGTAAACCGCTAGACTCGTGCGGCGATGATCTTGGACTCAGTACAGAAAACAGCGGCCGCGGTCGCCGGTGCCACCGCGCTCCTCCTCGTGCTCGCGGGCTGCACCGGTGGTGGCACCGCCGGCTCGAGCAGCACCCCCGTCGACGGCGGCACGCTCGTCTACGCCTCGGGCGACGCCGAGCCGACCTGCCTCGACCCGCACGTCGGCGGCAACTACCCGCAGGCGCTGCTGTCCACCCAGTACATCGAGGAGCTCACCGCGCTCGAGGACGGCAAGCCCGTGCCGGCGCTCGCGAAGTCGTGGACGACGAGCAACGACGGGACGACCCTGACGTTCACCCTGCGCGACGACGTCACGTTCACCGACGGCACGCCCTTCGACGCGGCCGCCGTGGTGGCGAACATCGAGCACGTGCAGGACCCCGCGACCGCCTCGAGCACGGGCTACCTCGCGCTGCAGTCGATCACGAAGGCGACGGCCACCGACGACCACACCGTCACGCTGACCCTGAGCCGCCCGGACAGCGCGCTGCTCGAGTCGTTCTCGCAGCCGTGGGTCGGCATGGAGTCCCCGAAGGCACTGGAGCGCTCGCAGGCGGTCAACTGCGAGTCGCCCGTCGGCACCGGCCCGTTCGAGGTCACCGGGTGGAAGCACGGCGACCGCGTCACGCTCCGGAAGAACAGCGACTACACGCCGCTCGACGGCGACACGAAGCCGCGCCTCGACGGGATCGCCTGGCGCTTCCTGCCCGACTCGACGTCGCGGTACGCGGCCCTGCAGTCCGGCCAGGTCGACGTCATCGACAACGCCCAGCCCGACCAGATCCAGGCGGCGTCGTCGAAGGGGTCCATCCGCGACCTGGACGCCCCGCGCCCCGGTGCGTCGAACCGCCTCGAGCTGAACTCGGGCCACGGGGTGTTCCGCGACGAGGCCGTCCGCAAGGCCTTCATCGCCGGCGCCGAGATCGATCCCGGCATCCGGTCGCTCTTCCTCGGGACGGCGAAGCGCTCCTACTCGGTGCTCTCCAGCGTCGAGCCGTACGCGTACTCGGACAAGAGTCTGTTCCGCTACTCCCCCACGAAGGCGGAGCAGCTGCTCGACGACGCCGGCTGGAAGGTCGGCAGCGACGGCATCCGCGAGAAGGACGGCAAGCAGCTGACGGTCACGTTCCCGGTGTCGACGAACCAGTCGGTCCCCGCGGAGCGCAGCCTGTTCCAGCAGATCCAGGCCTCCGAGAAGGCGGTCGGGTTCAAGGTCGTGCTCGAGGAGCTCGACCTGTCCAGCTGGTACGCGGCCCTCGCGGCGAACGAGTACGACGTCGTGAGCGCGCCGTACACGAAGGTCGGTGCGGACGTCCTGCGCATCCTGTACGACTCCGCGAGCATCACGCCCGCACCGTCCGGCTACTTCGCGAACCTCGCCCAGCTCGACGACCCGGCGCTCGACGACCTGCTCCAGCGGGCCGCGCGGATCTCGGACGCGTCCGAGCGCGGGAAGCTGTACGAGCAGGCGCAGCAGACCATCCTGTCGAGCGGCACCGTGCTCCCGCTCTACGACCAGCAGAACCACTTCCTGCTGCGGTCGAGCGTGCACGGCGTGCAGACCACCGCGGTCTCGACGCCGTGGTTCGGCACGGCCTGGATCGACCGCTGATCGCGCCACCCGGATCGTCGGACAGGAGGCACGGATTGCGTCGCGGACGTCGGCCACGGCGCACCGGGTGGTCGGGCTGGGCCCTGTGGGGCCTCCGCCGCCTGGCCGGCGGCGTCGGGGTGCTCTGGGCGGTCGCCACGATCGTGTTCGTCGCGATCCGGCTCATCCCGGGCGACCCCGCCCTCGCCATCCTCGGCGGCCCG
>NZ_BACZ01000764.1 GCF_000333375.1 Curtobacterium sp. B18 | reverse complement strand
CATCCGGCAGCGGATCGCGGCCCGAGATCCGGCGGGCCAGCGCGGCGGTGGTGTCATAGTCGCCGAAATCGCCCGAGATGGCGAG
>NZ_BACZ01000765.1 GCF_000333375.1 Curtobacterium sp. B18 | reverse complement strand
TCGATCGACCCGAGCTTGCGCCCCGGCGACTTGTCCTCGTCGAGGAAGGTCCCGGTGGCACGGTCGAGCGTCTCGCCGAGGATCTTCGCGCGCTCGTTGCCGGTCACGCCCGCGAGGTGCTCGAGGCTGACCGCGAGCGCGAGGAACTCACCGAGGCTGTCCCAGCGCAGGTAGTTCTGCTCGACGAGCTGCTGGACGTGCTTCGGCGCCGAACCACCGGCACCGGTCTCGAACAGGCCGCCGCCGCCGAGGAGCGGGACCACGGAGAGCATCTTCGCCGAGGTGCCGAGCTCCATGATCGGGAACAGGTCGGTGAGGTAGTCGCGGAGGACGTTGCCGGTGACCGAGATGGTGTCGTCGCCGCGGCGGATGCGCTCGAGCGAGAAGCGCATCGCGTCCTCGGGCGACATGATCTCGATCTGCAGGCCGTCGGTGTCGTGTTCGCCGAGGTAGGTCCGCACGAGGCCGATGAGGTTCGCGTCGTGCGCACGGCTCTCGTCGAGCCAGAACACCGCGGGGGAGCCGGTGGCACGGGCGCGGGTGACGGCGAGCTTCACCCAGTCGCGGATGGCGACGTCCTTCGTCTGGCAGGCGCGCCAGATGTCACCGGCCTCGACCTCGTGCTCGATGACCGTCTCGCCACCGCTCGTGACCACGCGGACGCGGCCGGCGGCCGGGACCTCGAAGGTCTTGTCGTGCGAGCCGTACTCCTCGGCCTTCTGCGCCATCAGCCCGACGTTCGGGACCGACCCCATGGTGGCCGGGTCGAAGGCGCCGTTGGCCCGGCAGTCCTCGATGGTCGCCTGGTAGATGCCCGCGTAGCTCGAGTCCGGGATGACCGCGAGGGTGTCGTGCTCCTCGCCGTCCGGACCCCACATGTGGCCGGAGGTGCGGATCATCGCCGGCATGGAGGCGTCGACGATGACGTCGCTCGGGACGTGCAGGTTCGTGATGCCCTTGTCGGAGTCGACCATCGCGAGCTCGGGGCCCGCGTCGATGCCGTCCATGAAGGCCTGCTTGATCTCCGCACCGTTCGGCACGGCGTCGAGCCCGGCGAGGATCGAGCCGAGGCCGTCGTTCGGGTTGAGCCCGGCGGCGGCGAGGTCGGCGCCGAACCGCTCGAAGACGCTCGGGAAGAACGCGCGGATGACGTGCCCGAAGATGATCGGGTCCGAGACCTTCATCATCGTGGCCTTGAGGTGCACCGAGAACAGCACGCCCTGTTCCTCGGCCGCGCGGATCTGGTCCCGCAGGAAGGCCTCGAGCGCGCGGACGTGCAGCACCGTACCGTCGACGACCTCGCCCTGGAGGACGGGGATCGACTGCTTGAGGACCGTGGTCTCGCCGTCGCTGCCCACGAACTCGATCGTCAGGACGTCATCGGCCGGGGCGATCCAGGACTGCTCGTTCGAGCGGAAGTCGTCCGTGCCCATCGTCACGACGTTCGTCTTCGAGTCGTGGCTCCAGGCGCCCATGCGGTGCGGGTGCTTGCGGGCGTAGTTCTTGACGGAGAGCGGGGCACGACGGTCGGAGTTGCCTTCGCGGAGGACCGGGTTGACGGCACTGCCCTTGGTGCGGTCGTAGCGGGCGCGGGTGTCGCGCTCCTCGTCGGTCGCGGGCTCGTCGGGGTAGTCCGGCAGGTCGTAGCCCTGCGCCTGGAGTTCCTTGATCGCGGCCTTGAGCTGGGGGATCGACGCCGAGATGTTCGGCAGCTTGATGATGTTCGCCTCGGGCGTCTTCGCCAGGTCGCCGAGCTCGGCGAGGGCGTCGTCCAGGCGCTGCTCGGCGGTGAGGCGCTCCGGGAACTGGGCGATGATCCGGCCGGAGAGCGAGATGTCGCGGGTCTCGACGTCGACACCTGCGGTGCCGGCGAAGGCCTGGATGACCGGGAGGAAGGAGTGGGTGGCGAGGAACGGCGCCTCGTCCGTGAGGGTGTAGATGATCTTGGCCATGCTGGCGGGTACTCCCTTGTTCGACCGTCGGTACGTCCACGCTACTCGCGCAGCGGGATGTCTCGACATCAAGATACATGGTGCCGCCTGCGTGGAGCGGATGCTCGGTCCGCTTCCTGGAGGCGCACTGGCGACTCATAGGGACGTCCCGTCGACTGGTCTTCCGCGACACACGGACCAGGAGGCGCACATGGCGACGACACGGCAGACACCGGAGGACTTCGGTTGGTCCGCGGAGGACCTCCGCTCGGCCTACGCCGTGGACGGCAGCGGACCGTACCGGTACGCACCGGACGGCTCGGGACCGTTCTCCTACGACGAGGACGGCTCCGGACCCTGGCTGGTGGGGCCGACGCCCCGGCGCGGGCTCGCCCGCTTCGCGCCGCGGGACCGCGGGTCGGGCTCGCGGCTGCGGCGGATCGGGACCGCCGTGACCGCGGGCACGCTCGCGCTCGTCCTCGCCGCGGGGAGCGTGGCACTCGTCGCCCACGTCGCCCCGCCGCACCACGCGGTGAAGGCCTCGTCCGTCCACACCCCGGAGCCGGACGGGGACTGACCGCCCGGTCCGACCCGGACTGCGCGCGTCACTCGCCGATGCGCACCCGGAACACGCGGACACCGGCGGTCTTCAGCGCCGCGAGCCCGAGGCGCATCCGAAAGTCGGGAACGGACGCTCGAACCCGGACGGCGCCGACGCCGCGCCGATCTGGTGCAGGAACTCGGACGTCAGCGTCCGCTCGATCTTCGGGGCGAGACGCGTCAGCCCGGACACCGTCACGACGATCCGGACGGCGTGCGGCGCCAGGAGCGGGTCGATCATCTCGGCGGCCTCGTGCGCGCGGTGGAACGCGGGATCGTCGCCCGGTCGACGGATCGCGATGACCGCGAGTTCGGCGTCCCACGTCTCGGCGGGGTCCGGCAGGTCGTCGACCCCGACCACCCGCATCCGAGCCGCGTCGACACCGGCCCGCACGGCAGCGGTGCGGAGCACGGGGAGGAGTTCCTGCGTGCCGGCGAGCACGACGTGGGCCGTGCCCAGGTCGACCGGTTCGTGCCGCTCGCGCGGTCTTCGGGCCATGTGGAGGGTCCTTTCGGCTCGCTCACTGCGGACACTACTGACCGGGCGTCGTCGGGGTCCGCCGCGGGCCTCGGGGATCAGCACCCTCCCAGCACTCGGTAACGATGAGATCACGAAAGGACCTGTACAAAGCGACAGAGTCGTGCAGAATGGTGGGCGGCCATGACGACTGCACGCGAACTCGACCAGCACCCGGACACCCCGGTGGTGCACCTGTCCCGTCGCGCCGCCCTCGAGGCCGAGCGCGCCGCAGCCCGGAAGCCGGCCCGCCGCGAGCGTGCACCGAAGCCGGTGCCGACCGGTCGTCGCACGGCAGCCGCACGCGCCGCGACCGAGCACGTCGACCCCCGCGTCCAGCGCGTCGTCCGCCGACCCGCACCGACCGCGCCCGCCGTCGTCCGCGCGACCCGCGCCTCCCGGTCCCGCCGCGCCAGCCGCATCACCCTCACGAGCGCCCTGGCGGCCCTCGCCATGTTCGCCGCGTCCGCGATGCCCGCGCACGCGAGCGTCGGCACCTCGATCGCGACCGCGACCCTCGCGCCGTCCGTGCGCACGCAGGACTACGCCGTCACGCAGGCGATCGCCGCCTCGGCCCTCGACCGCGACGGGTTCACCGTCGGCGGCGGCTCGACGGGCACGCCCGGCACGTCGGTGTCCTACGGCGGCGAGATCCGCTCGCCCTTCCCCGGTCCGGTGCGGATGAGCTCGGGCTTCGGCTACCGTGCGGCTCCCTGCGGCGCCTGCTCCTCGCTCCACCAGGGCCTCGACTTCAACCCGGGCATGGGTGCACCGATCGGCGCCGTCGCCGCGGGCACCGTCCGGGTCTCCGGCACGTACTTCTCGTACGGCACCGCGGTGATCATCGACCACGTCGTGGACGGCCGCAAGGTCTCGACGCTCTACGGTCACATGATCCCCGGCTCCTCGCCCCTCCGGGCCGGCGACACCGTCGAGGCGGGGCAGTTCATCGGCAAGGTCGGGTCGTCCGGCGTCTCCACGGGCGCGCACCTCCACCTCGAGGTCCTCATGGACGGCGTGACGCCGATCGACCCTGAGGCCTGGCTCGAAGCGCGCATCGGGCGTTCCCTCACCGCTTGATCAGGTTTCCTGTGCAGAGTCACAGGCATGGACGACTGCCACAGACCGCCCGCCCGACGCCGATCTGAGCCGGTGGCCCGCTGATGGGAGCCGACACCTGGATCGCCTTCGGGCTCGTGGTCCTCTTCGTGCTCGTCGGCGGCGTGTTCGCAGCGGCCGAGATCGCCCTCGTCTCCCTGCGCGAGTCACAGCTGCAGCAGCTCGAGCGTCGCGGTTCGCGGGGGATGCGGGTCGCCGAGCTCGGTCGCGACCCGAACCGCTTCCTGTCCGCCGTGCAGATCGGCGTGACCGTCGCGGGGTTCTTCTCTGCCGCCTACGGTGCGTCCTCGATCGCCCCGGACGTCGCCCCGCTGTTCACCGGCATCGGCCTCGAGCAGGGCGCGGCCGAGGTGGTCGCACTGGTGCTCATGACCCTCGTGATCGCCTACCTGTCGCTGGTGTTCGGCGAGCTCGTGCCGAAGCGGCTCGCCCTGCAGCGGGCCGAGGGCTTCTCGATGGCCGTGGCACCGACGCTCGACCGGTTCGCCACCCTCATGCGCCCGGTGATCTGGCTGCTCTCGAAGTCGACCGACGCCGTGGTGCGACTGCTCGGCGGGGACCCGGACGCCCGGAGCGAGTCGATGAGCACCGAGGAGCTCCGCGGCCTCGTCGAGGAGCACGACGCCATCGACGCCCAGGGCCGCCGGATCGCCCGGAGTGCCCTCGACGCGGGCGACCGGATCCTCCGCGAGTCCATGCGCCCGTGGTTCGACGTCGCGACCATCGCCGCCGACACCACCATTTCCGAGGCCACCGACCACGCCATCGAGGTCGGTCACACGCGGTACCTCGTGACCGAGGGCTCGCGCGACGACGTGGCCGGGTTCGTGCACCTGCGCGATCTGCTGCGACCCGAGGACCCCACCCGGCCGGTGTCGACCCTCGTCCGTCCCGTGCTCGCGCTGCCCGAGACGAAGTCGCTGTCGAGCGCCATCGCGGACATGCGCACCGAAGGCCACCAGATCGCCCTGGTCGTCGACGAGTACGGCGGGAGCGCCGGGATGGTCACGCTCGAGGCGCTGCTCGAGGACCTCGTCGGACGCATCCGGGACGAGTGGGACGCCGCCGAGTTCGACGAGCAGGCGGCCCGTCACGACGGCGTCGACGGGGCGACCGTGCTCGAGGACCTCGTCGCCGACGGCGGCCCGACGCTGCCGGACGGTGACTACGAGACGGTGGGCGGCCTGGTGCAGGTGGCGCTCGACCGTGTGCCCGAGGTCGGCGACGTGGTCGAGGTCGACGGGTACCGGCTCGAGGTCACCGCGATGGACGGGCACCGCGTGGCCCGGGTGCGCATCACGGCGGACGTCTCCGCCTGAGGTCGCGGTCCCGGGCCGGGTCCGGGCAGGGCCTGCCGGGTCCGGGCAGGGCCTCCCGGGTACGGGCAGGGCCTGCCGGGGTACCAGGCGCGGGACGTACGCTCGTCGCATGGGTATCGACGTGCGCAACGAGATCCGCGACTTCCTGTCCTCGAGGCGGGCGCGGCTCACCCCCGAGCAGGTCGGCATGCCCTCGTTCGGCGGCGGCGTCCGGCGGGTGCCGGGGCTGCGACGCCACGAGGTCGCCATGCTCGCCGGGGTGAGCGTCGACTACTACACGCGCCTCGAGCGGGGCTCGCTCAAGGGCGTGTCGGACAGCGTGCTCGAAGGGCTCGCCGCCGCACTCCAGCTCGACGAGGACGAGCGCGTCCACCTGTGGGACCTCGCGCGCCTGGCGAACTCCGGCGTGAAGGTGATGCACCGGAACGTCCCGACCCGCGTCCGGCCCGGGGTGCAGCGGTTGCTCGACTCGATCACCGGGGCGCCCGCGTGGGTGCGGAACGAGCGCGGCGACGTCGTCGCGACGAACGACCTCGGTCGTGCCCTGTACGCGCCGATGTTCGCCGGACCCGGGCGCCCGGTGAACACCGCCCGCTTCACGTTCCTCGACCCGGCGGCGAAGGAGTTCTTCGCGGACTGGGCGCAGACCGCCCGGGACGCGGTGGCGATCCTCCGCGCGGCCGCGGTGTCGAACCCGTGCGAGCCCGGGCTCGTGACCCTCGTCGGCGAACTGTCCACCCGGAGCGAGGAGTTCCGCACCTGGTGGGCCGCGCACGACGTCCGGATGCACCGCACCGGCAAGAAGCGGATCGTGCACCCCATCGTCGGCGAACTCCGGCTCGACTACGAGGCCCTCGAGCTCGTCGCGGACCGAGGGCTCGTGATGTTCTCGTACTCGGCCGAACCCGGCAGCGAGTCCGAGCGCTCCCTGGCACTCCTCGGGTCGTGGGCCGCCACGGAACGCGCCGAGCACTACGCGGCACTGCGCGCGTCGGAGACCGAGTCGGTCGACTGACCCGGAGCCCCCGTGGACCCGAGCGGTCACGGTGGATCGGTCCGGTCATGGTCGATCGGTCCGGTCACGGTGGATCGGTCCGGTGAGGCCGCTCGGCGACCCGTGCCGTCGCGTCGTTGACCGTTCCGGTTCGCGATCCCCGGGATTCCCGAACCAGAACGGTCACGGCGGATCGCCAGGGGCGGTGTCAGGTGGTGGGAGCCGGTTCGATGCTTTCGGGTGTCGGATCTGTAATTTTTTACGGAGAGTTTGATCCTGGCTCAGGACGAACGCTGGCGGCGTGCTTAACACATGCAAGTCGAACGATGATGCCCAGCTTGCTGGGTGGATTAGTGGCGAACGGGTGAGTAACACGTGAGTAACCTGCCCCTGACTCTGGGATAAGCGTTGGGAACGACGTCTATTACTGGATATGACTGCCGGCCGCATGTTCTGGTGTTGGAAAGATTTTTTGGTTGGG
>NZ_BACZ01000766.1 GCF_000333375.1 Curtobacterium sp. B18 | reverse complement strand
TGCAGGATGTGCAGACGCGCTTTTCCGACATGGATTCCAACCAGCACATCAACAATGTCGCGATCGCGGCGGCGTTCGAGGATGCACGCGTGCGTTTCGATTTGGGCCATGGCGCCCGCGCCCTGTTCAAGAACCTGCGCATGATGATCGTCGCCGCCGGCATCGATTATCTGGCCGAGGCGCATTACCCGCAGCCGCTGCGGATCCATGTCGGCGTGCTGGCGATCGGGCGGACGAGCTGGACGCTCGGCCAGCTCGCGCTG
>NZ_BACZ01000767.1 GCF_000333375.1 Curtobacterium sp. B18 | reverse complement strand
CGCCTCCTGTCACGGCCGCCACGCCGCCGGCTCGTCGCGCCGGTACCGGCCGGCGGGGCGCTCCTCGTGGACGTGGTCGCGCCGCTCAGGCGGTGGCGAGCAGACCCATCTCCGCGACCACACCGCGGAGCCGGTCCGCCAGGTCGTCGCGGGACGCGACCGTGAACCGGTGCGCGGCCTCGATGACCGCGGCCATGACGAGGGTCACCGCGGTCCGGGCCGTGTCAGCGTCAGCCCGCTCGGCGGCCACCCGGACGATCGCCGTCCGCGCGTCGGCCGTCCACTGCAGCATCGTCGGCACCATCTCCGGCCGTGCCTGCACGAGCGCCTTCATCCGGCGGCGGTCCTCGGGCAGGGTCACGGCCTGCGCCACGAGTTCGCAGAGGTCGGACACGAGCGCACCGGAACCTGCGAGGAACCGCGCGCGGGCGTCGTCCGGGACGGTGGTCGACGGCAGGCCGAGGGCCGCGTTGCCCTTCGACGGGAAGTAGTTGAAGAAGGTCCGGGGCGAGACGTCGGCGGCCGCGCAGATCTCCTCGACGGTGACGCCGGCGAGTCCGCGTTCGGTGACGAGCTCGAGGGCGGACCGGTGGATGGCAGCCCGGGTCTGCTGCTTCTTGCGCTCCCGCAGGCCGCTGTCGGCCACCGGGTGGGACTCGATCGTGCTCACTGCTGCTCCTGGTGCGGGTCGGGGCCTCCCGTCCGGTGACGGGAGGCCCGGTGTCCGCTGCTAGACGCGGTCCCGCTGGACGGGGACCGACCCCGTGCCGGGAGCGGTCGGCGAGCCCATGGTGTCGGCGGCCTTGACGGCCTGGACCTCGAGGTCGTCCGCGGTGCTCGCGCTGTCCGCCTGCTCCTGCAGGGCCGAGCTCTTGCGGAGCGGCGGCGCCTTGAAGAACCAGCTCAGGACGAACGCGAGCAGGATGACCGCGAAGCCGACCCAGTAGACCGTGACGGCCGAGGCGTTGAACCCGGACATGAACGGGCGGGTCAGCGCCGCGTCCGCGCCGTTCAGGTAGGACGTGTCGCTCGTCTCGCTGCTCGACGAGGCCGAGTCGCCCGTGCCCTTCTCGATCTGCTTCGACAGGGTCGGCGCGAGGTCGTCCACCCAGTAGGTGCGCTGGGCGTCGTCCGACCAGTCGACGACGAGCTTGCCGTCCTGCACCGACGCGTGGGCCTTGTCGGCCGCCGCGGTGAGTGCCTGCTGCTGCACGGCCTCGGGGGCGCCGGCGGTGGCCTGGGTCACCTGGGCGGTGGCCTGGTCGAGGCCGGACTGGACCTGCTGCTTGATCGGCGTGACGATCGGGTTCCAGATCTGGTCCATCACGCCCTGGTTCGCCTTCGCCGTGGCGACCGTCGGGTCGAGCGCGGCGTCGAGCGCACCGGTGAGGTTCTTCTGGTCGGCGGTGGCGTGCAGGATGTTCGCCGGCATGATCGAGAAGAGCACGGACAGGAGCACCGCGGTGCCGAGCGTGCCACCGATCTGGCGGAAGAACGTCGCCGAGCTGGTCGCCACACCCATGTCACGCGGCTGCACCGAGTTCTGCGAGGCGAGGGTGATGCTCTGCATGAGCTGCCCAGC
>NZ_BACZ01000768.1 GCF_000333375.1 Curtobacterium sp. B18 | reverse complement strand
GATGTTCGGTGCGGACTGGTGCCGCGACTGCCGCCGTTCCAAGGCGCTGCTCGACACGCTCGGCGTGGATTACGAGTACGTCGACGTCGAGCAGGACCTGGCGGCCGCGGACCGCGCCGAGGAGATCAGCGGGCGGAAGAACATCCCCGTCGTCGTGCTGCCGAACGGCAAGCACTTCGTCGAGCCGTCCGACGCCGAGCTGCGTTCGGAGCTCGAGGCCGCCGGCGTCGTCTGACGTCGGGTCGCGACGCGACCAGGACGGGAGGCGCGCTGTGCGTCCGACGCGCACCGCGTCTCCCGTCCGCTGGTCGCGTCGACGTCCGTTGTGCGCGGACATCGGATGAATCCGGCATGATGGCCGCGTGATCATCGACGCTCACCACCACCTCTGGGACCCTGCCGACCGGCCGTACCCCTGGATGGACGACTCCGTCGCCCCGATCCGACGCCGCTTCGACGTGGACGACCTGCGCCGGGCGACGGCGGGCACGGACGTCCGCCGGACGATCGCCGTGCAGGCCGTGCACGACGCCGACGAGACCGCCTGGCTCCTGGCGCAACCGGCACCGGTCGCCGGGGTCGTGGGGTGGGTCGACCTCACCGCGTCCGACGTGGCCGATCGGCTGGCCTCGATCCGGAGCAGCACCGGCGGCGACCGGCTGGTCGGCATCCGGCACCAGGCGCAGGACGAGCCCGACCCCGCCTGGCTCGCCCGCCCCGAGGTGGTCCGTGGCGTCCGGGCGGTCGCCAGCGCCGGCTTGGCGTTCGACCTGCTCGTCCGTGCCCGCGAGCACGAGGCGGCGGTCGCCCTCGTCGACGCGGTACCGGAGGGGTCGTTCGTCCTCGACCACGCCGGCAAGCCGACGATCGACACCGGGGACCCCGCGTGGCCGGACCGGGTGCGGGAGCTCGCCGCCCGGCCGAACGTGACGTGCAAGGTGTCGGGGCTCCTCACCGAGGCCGGCACCGACTGGCGGGAGCGTCCCGTCGCCCGGTACGCCCGCATCGTCGTCGAGCACTTCGGCCCCGACCGCTCGCTGTTCGGGTCCGACTGGCCGGTGTCGACGCTGGCCGCCGGGTACGCCGAGGTGCTGCGGACGACGGGCGACGCACTCGCCGACCTCTCGTCGACCGAACGCGACGCGGTCTTCCGGGGAACGGCCAAGCGTGTGTACCTTGCCGGAGCGCCGACGCAGACATAGGATGTTTCCGCTGCACCGGCGCAGCAGGAGAGCGAGGAACGATGCGGTTCGCACGACTTGGCCCGGCGGGGAGCGAGATCCCCGTGGCGATCGACGACGACGGCGAGGTCCTCGACCTCCGGAGCCTCACGAGCGACATCAGCGGTGGCTTCCTGGCGTCCGACCCCGGTCCCGACGCGCTCGTCCGGCACGCCCGCGCCGCCGGCGACCTGCCCGTGCTCGACCGTGCGGACGACCTCCGGCGCGGAGCGCCCGTCGCCCGGCCCGGCAAGGTCGTCTGCATCGGCCTGAACTACCGCGACCACGCCGCCGAGACCGGTGCCGAGATCCCCACCGAGCCGATCGTGTTCATGAAGGACCCGATGACGGTGATCGGCCCCGACGACGAGGTCATGATCCCGCGCGGCAGCGAGAAGACCGACTGGGAGATCGAACTCGCGATCGTGATCGGCACGACGGCCAGGTACTGCGCGTCCGAGGACGAGGCCGCGGCGCACATCGCCGGGTACGCCATCGCCAACGACGTCTCCGAGCGGGCGTTCCAGCTCGAGCGCGGCGGGCAGTGGGACAAGGGCAAGTCGTGCGAGACGTTCAACCCGCTCGGCCCGTGGCTCGTCACCCCGGCGGCGCTCGCGGCGGACGGGCTCGACCCGGACGCGCTGTCACTGCAGCTCCGGGTCAACGGCGACCTGCGGCAGGACGGCAGCACCCGGGACATGATCTTCCGGCCGGCCGAGATCGTCCGGTACCTCTCGCAGTTCATGGTGCTGTACCCGGGCGACGTGATCAGCACCGGGACGCCGGCGGGGGTCGCGCTCGGGAGCGGAGCGCCCTACCTGCGGCCCGGCGACGTCGTCGAGCTCACCGCCGAGGGTCTCGGCTCGCAGCGCCAGACGGTCGGTGCGGCATGACCGCCGGGACCCACGAGGGCCTGCGGGCGATCGTCACCGGCGGCGCCTCGGGGATCGGTGCCGCGATCGCCGCCGCCCTGCGGGACCGCGGTGCCCGCGTGGCGGTGCTCGACCTGCAGCCCGGCGACGACGACCTGTCGTTCCGCTGCGACGTCGCGTCCGACGACTCCGTCCGCGCAGCGGTGCGGGCGGCGGTGGACGCGCTCGGCGGTCTCGACGTGCTGGTGAACAACGCCGGCATCGGCGCCCAGGGCACCGTCGAGGACAACCCCGACGACGAGTGGCGCCGGGTGTACGAGGTGAACGTCCTCGGCGCCGTCCGCCTGTCCCGCGCCTGCCTGCCGCACCTGCGGGAGTCGGACGCGGCGAGCATCGTGAACACCTGCTCGATCGCGGCCACCGCCGGGCTGCCGCAGCGGGCGCTGTACTCCGCGACGAAGGGCGCCGTCGCCGCACTCACCCGCGCTATGGCAGCGGACCACATCCGCGAGGGCATCCGCGTCAACGCCGTGAACCCCGGCACCGCGGACACCCCCTGGGTGGCGCGACTGCTGTCGACGGCGGCGGACCCTGCGGCGGAACGGGCCGCCCTGGAGGCGCGCCAACCGCACGGACGCCTCGTCGCCGCCGACGAGGTCGCCGAGGCCGTCGCGTACCTCACGAGTCCCCTCGCCCGGTCGACGACGGGCGTCGACCTCGCGGTCGACGGCGGGATGCAGGCACTCCGGCTCCGTCCGGCCTGATGGTGCCCGGAGGCGCGGCTATCGTCGTCTTGTCCGCTCACGTCCGCGAGCGGCCGAGCAGGAGGTGGTGACGTGGCGTCGCTGACCGACGATGCGATCGCACGCATCCAGCAGATGATCGTGAGCGGCGAGCTCCAACCCGGGCAGCGCCTCCCGCCCGAGAAGGAGCTGAGCGAGTCGCTCGGCCTGTCCCGCAACAGCCTGCGCGAAGCGGTGAAGGCCCTCGAGCTCATCCGCGTGCTCGACGTCCGACGCGGCGACGGGACCTACGTCACCTCGCTCGAGCCCGCCGTCCTGCTCGAGGCGGTCTCGTTCGTCGTCGACATGCACCACGACCGCTCGCTCGTGGACCTGCTCGAGGTCCGGCGCATCCTGGAACCGGCGTCCGCCGTCCTCGCGACCGCCCGCGCCTCCCAGCAGCAGATCGACGACCTGCACGCGCTCATGCAGTCCGTCGGCGAGGACACCGGCGTCGAGGACCTCGTCGCCCACGACCTCCTCTTCCACTCCACGATCGCGGGCATCGGTGGCAACCAGTACCTGTCCGGCCTGCTCGACGCGCTCTCGAGCAAGACCGTGCGGGTGCGGGTCTGGCGCGGGCTCACGCAGAACGGCTCCGTGCAGCGCACGCTCGACGAGCACGCGGCGATCGTCGACGCGATGCAGCGCCGCGACCCCCAGCTCGTGCAGGCGCTCGTCGTGGCGCACGTCGAGGGCGTCGAGCGCTGGCTGCGGCGGTCGCTCGACTGAAGCCGACAATCCTCCCAGGCAGGGGCGAGTTGGGTCTGACCTCGGCGCTGACTCCGGCAAACCATGCCGCGGCAACCGCACCCACGAGGAGGAAACCGTGCTCGGTCTCATCATCAGCTTGATCATCATCGGACTCATCGCCGGCGCAGTCGCCCGGCTCATCGTCCCCGGCAAGCAGCACATCTCGATCCCCATGACCATCCTGCTCGGCATCATCGGGTCGTTCGTGGGTGGGTTCCTCGGGTTCCTGATCTTCCAGCACGACCCGATGGACGGCTTCTTCCAGCCGGCCGGCATCATCGGCTCGATCATCGGCGCGGTCATCGTGCTCTTCATCTACACGCGCTTCGCCGGCCGGAGCGCCCGCACCCGCTAGTCGGACGCACGTCGAACCACGGAACCGACGTCGAACCAGCCACTGCTGCTGGTTCGATGTCGGTTTCGTGGTTCCACCCCGCGCGCGGCGCGTCAGGCGGCGAGCAGGCCCTCCCGGCGCAGGTCGTCCCAGAGCGCCTCGGGCACCGTCGCCGCGGCCCGAGCCACGTTCGACCGAACCTGCTCGGCCGACTGCGCTCCGAGCGCGATCGCCCGGACCGCAGCGGCCCGGCGCGGGAACGCGAGCGCGGCCTCCGGCAACGTGACCCCGTGCCGTTCGCAGACGTCCGCGATCGCGTTCGCCCGGTCGACGAGCGCCCGCGGGGCAGCCGCGTAGTCGTACGTCGCCGTGACGTCCGGCCGCTCCCGCCCGAGCAGCCCCGAGTTGTAGACACCGACCGCGACCACGGCGACCCCGAGGTCCTCGCACCGTGCGACCAGGGCGGCCGCCGGCTGTTCGAGCAGCGTGTACCGCCCCGCGAGCATCACGACGTCGCACAGGCCGGTGGAGACCGCCGCGTCCAGGGCCTCGACCGAGTTCGACCCGACGCCGACCGCCCGCACGACCCCCTCGTCCCGCAGCTCCGCGAGGGTCGGCAGCGCCTGCGTCAACCCGTCCCGCAGCGAGTACACGTCCGGGTCGTGCAGGTACGCGACGTCGACGTGGTCGAGCCCGAGTCGCCCGAGGGACTCGTCGAGGGACCGCCGCACGCCCGACGGCGACGGGTCCCACTGCCGGACCAGGTCGTCCGGGACCGCGAACCCGCCGGAGGCCAGGTCGTCCCCGGCTCCCCGCCCCGGCACGAGCAGGCGTCCGACCTTCGTCGACACCAGGTAGTCGGACCGCGGCCGCTCGGCGAGTGCCCGGCCGAGCCGTCGTTCGGACAGCCCGAGCCCGTAGTGCGGCGCGGTGTCGAACCCGCGCACCCCGGCGTCCCAGGCCCCGTCGACCGCGGCACGGGCGTCCTCGTCGGAGACCTCGCGCAGCAGGTTGCCGATCCCGGCGCCACCGAACCAGAACGGCCCGCGGTCGAGGTCCGGAAGACCGCCGGTCACGCGTCCACCTGCGCCGCGAGCGACCAGACCCGCGGGATCCCGTCGTCGCTGCCGGAGTAGTCGTCGTCCACCTCGAGCAGCGGGTTCACGACCGCCTGCCACTCGGCGTTCACGGGGTCGTCGGCGAGCGCCTTCCGCATCGCCCGGTAGTCCTCGACCTCGACGAGGTGGACGAGGTCCTGCCCGTCCCGCCAGATCGTCCAGTCGCGCACACCGGCAGCGCGCAGTCGGGCGGCCAGCTCGGGCGGGACCGAGGCGTGCACGCGTTCGTACGCCGCCTCGCTCCCCGCCCGCAACCGGGTGCGGGTCAGCACGCGCTGCATCAGTCGCGCAGGAACAGCTCGACCACGGGCACCGCGACGTCGGGCCGCACGATCGGCAGCGTGAGCGTCAGCGTCCCCGCGGGCTGACCGCCGAGCCCGGTGTTCTGCGCCCGGGTCCCCGGCGGGATCTCACGGAAGTGGATCTCCGACGCGTCGTTCAGGAGCTGGGCGTACTCGACGCGTCCGGCCAGGTCGGCGAGGTGCACGTGCTCGAACGGCCACGTGAACAGGTGCAGGTACAGCCGGTTCCCGTTCTGGGTGAGGACGGTCCCCGCCGGGGCCGTGAACGAGGACGGTCCGGCGCCGTACACCGACCGGGCGTGCTGACGCATCCACTCCCCGATCCCGGCGAGCGCGGTGCGGGCGACCCCGTCGAACTCGCCGCGACCGGTCGGCCCGACGTTGAGCAGCATGTTCCCGTTGTTCGAGACGCCGTCGACGAGCATGCGCACGAGCAGGTCGGTGCTCTTGACGTTCAGGTTGTCGCGGTCGTAGCCCCACGAGCCGTTCAGCGTCTGGCAGGCCTCCCACGGCACCGGCACGCCGTCGACCTCCATCGGCTTGTCCGGCTGGTACTGCTCCGGCGTGACGATGTCCCCCGGCAGGTCGAGGCGGTCGTTGACGATGATGCCGGGCTGGAGCCGTCGGGTGAGCGCCAGGAGCTCCTCGGAGCCCCAGTCGTCGCGGCCCTTGCCGCCCCAGATGTCCTCGTGGTCGTTGTCGCGGTACGAGAAGTCGTAGAACAGGTAGTCGATCCGCCCGTAGTCCGACAGCAGCTCCGTCACCTGTCCGTGCAGGTACTCCCGGTACCGCGCCATGTCACGGCCCTCGTTCAACGCCGCGATCGCCTCGTCGCCGTCGTCCCGGCGCGGGTGCACACCGTCGACGGTGAAGTCCGGGTGGTGCCAGTCGATGAGCGAGTGGTAGAAGCCGACCCGCAGGCCCTCGGCGCGGACGGCGTCGACGAACTCGCGGACGATGTCGCGGCCGAACGGGGTGTTCGTGGACTTGTAGTCGGTGAGCGCGGAGTCCCAGAGCGCGAAGCCCTCGTGGTGCTTCGTGGTGAGCACGACGTACTTCATGCCGGCCTCGCGGGCGCGACGTGCCCAGTCGGCGGCGTCGAACAGGTCCGGGTCGAAGTGGTCGAAGTACTTCTGGTAGTCCGCGTCGGTGATCCGCTCGCGGTTCTTCACCCACTCGTGCCGGGCGGGCAGGGCGTACAGCCCCCAGTGGATGAACATGCCGAACCGGTCGTGGCGGAACCACGCGGGCAGCCCGGAGGCGTCGGTCGCGGTCTGCGGCTCTGCGGGTGCGGTGATGGTCATGTGGGGCGGTTTCCTTTCAGATGACGGTCGGGAGGCGCGGCGCGCCCTGGCGAGGTCGGCTACCGGCCACCGAGGCCGGAGGTGACGATGCCCTTGACGAGGTGCTTCTGCAGCAGGATCAGCAGGATCACGGTGGGCAGCATCGAGATCACCGACGCCGCCATGACGAGGTTCCACTCGGAACCCTGCTGTCCGAAGAACTGCTGCAGACCGAGCGGGATCGTGCCGTGGGCCTCGACGTCGTTCACCACGACGAGGGGCCACAGGAACGAGTTCCAGTAGGAGATGAACGAGAACACGGCGAGCACGGCCATGGTCGGCCGGGCGAGCGGCAGCATCACCGACACGAAGGTCCGGATCGCGCCGGCGCCGTCCACGCGTGCGGCGTCGTCGAGCTCCTGCGGGACGGTCAGGAAGAACTGCCGGATCAGGAACGCCCCCAGGGCCGTGAACGCCCACGGCACGATGAGCGCCTGGAACGTGTCGACCCAGCCGAAGCCCTGCATCATCACGTACATCGGGATGACGAGGACGTCCTGCGGGATCATCAGCGTCACGAGGAAGAGCAGGAACACGGTGTTCCGGCCCCGCCAGCGCAGCCGCGAGAAGGCGTAGCCGGAGAGCACCGCGACGACGACGTTGATCGCGGTGCCGGCGGCCGCGACGAGGATCCCGTTGAGGATGAAGCGGGCGAACGGCAGGTAGGTGAACGCCTGCACGTAGTTGTCCCACTCGAGGGACCGCCCCCAGAGCGTCGGCGGCGTGGTGAACACCTGGTCCGCCGGCTTGAGGCTCGTGGCGACCATGTAGACGAGCGGCGACACGAACAGCAGCGCGACGAGACAGAGCAGCGCGTAGCCGATCGCGTGCCGGACGCGTCCGGGGCGGGGCGCCGAGGCGGTCCGGGGCACGGACCGCGGGTTGACCGTCCGGTTCGCCGTGGTGAACCCGCTCGTGCGGGGTCGGGTCAGCTCACTCATAGTGCACCCACCGCTTCTGTCCGAGGAACTGGACGGCCGTGATCCCGAGGATGATGACGAACAGCACCCAGGCGCCGGCCGAGGCCAGCCCGAGCTGCTGGTTCTGGAAGCCCGTGTTGTAGATGTACTGCACGAGGGTCTCCGTCGCGGTGCCCGGTCCGCCCTTGGTGAGGACGAAGGGCTGTACGAACACCTGGAACGACGTGATGAGGGTCATCATCGTGGCGAAGAACACCGACGGCGAGATGAGCGGGAACTTGATCGCCCAGAACGTCTGCCACGCGTTCGCCCCGTCGAGCTGCGACGCCTCGATCTGGTTCTCCGGGACGGCGTCGAGCGCCGCCGAGAAGATGAGCATGTTGTACCCGAAGCCCTGCCAGACGCTCATCGCGACGATGGCGAGCATCGCCCAGTGCTCGTCGGCGAGGAAGTTCGGAGCCCCGACGCCGACGGTCGACCGCAGGCTCGCGTCGATCGCCCCGCCCGGCTGGTAGAGCATCCGCCAGACCACGACGTTCGCGACGATCGGCGTGATGGTCGGGATGAAGAAGAGGACGCGGAAGACGTGCCGACCGGCGATCCTGGGCGTCAACCAGGCCGCCAGCCCGAGTGACACGACGAGGTTGAGCGGCACGTACAGCACGACGAACAGGGCCGTGTTGAGCGTCACCGTCCGGAACACCGGGTCCTGGAACAGCCGCGCGTAGTTCTCGACGCCCGCCCAGCTGCGTTCGCCGAGCATCGGCCAGTTCATGAAGCTGACGACGAGCGACGCGATGATCGGGAACGCCGTGAAGACGACGAGGCCGATCGAGTGCGGGGCGGCGAAGGCGGCGCCCCACCACGATCGTCGTCCGACGACGCCCGCGGCGTCGCCGCCCCTGGGGCGAGGCGTCGCCGTGCCCGTCGCGACCGCGGTCGCGACGGCGGGGACCGCCGGTGGGTCCTGGATGGTGGTCATGGACGACCTCCTCGTCGTTCGCCGGTTCCTGCTGGGTGGGTCGGACGGGAGGCGCGGGGCGGGGTCGACCCGCGCCTCCAGTCCGTCAGACGGTCACGTCGGTCACTGCGTGCCGAGCTGGCCGGCGATCGAGGACATCGTGTCCTTGCCGGACGTCTGCCCGTTGATCGCCTGGAGCGCGTACTGCGTGAAGAGCTGGCCGAGCTGGTCGCTCTGCTTGTTGCCGGGCAGCGGCGAGGACTTCGCGAGGGCCGCCTTGAGCGCGGTCTCCGCCCCGTCGATGCCGGCGCTGGAGTACCACGCCCCCTGGGCCGCGGTGCGTGCCGGGAAGGCGCGTCCCTGCTCGGCGAGCGACGTGAGCACCTTCTCGCTCGTCATCGTCTGGACGGCCTTGAACGCCTGCTCCGGGTACTTGCACTGCTTCGAGATGCCGAAGCCCGAACCGGCGGCGAAGGTCGACGGGCCCGAGGTCCCGGCCGGCAGCGTCGTGACGCCGAGGTCGAACTGCACCTTGGCCTTCTGGCTGATGAGCGACCACGGACCGTCGGTGTACATCGCCACCTTGCCCGCGGCGAAGTCGTTGCCCGGGGTCGAGGTGTCCGACGACGCCTCGGTCGCGTAGCCCTTCTTCACGAGGCTGGCGAGCCAGTCGAGGCCGTCCGCGAACTTCGGGTCCGTGGCGTCGATCTTGCCGGCCTCGGTGATCACGCGGCCGCCGTTGTAGCCGTAGATCATCGACTCGAGGTTGAGGTCGCCGACGGTCGAGCCGAACTCGGTGATGCCCTTGGCCTTGAGCGCCTTGCCGGCCTGCTCGAAGTCGTCGGTGGTCCAGCCCGGCTCCGGGTCGGCCACGCCGGCCTGCTTGAAGAGGTCCTTGTTGTAGAACATCAGGATGGGCCCGGTGTCGTACGGCAGACCGTAGAGCTTGCCGTCGACCTTCATGCCGTCGAGCGCGGTGCTGTCGTACGCCGACAGGTCGAGCCCGTCGTTCTTCGCGAGGTCGTCGAGCGACAGGAGCGACGAGGTGTAGTTCGCCGCGCGGAGCGACTGCATGCTCACGATGCACTGCGCGCTGCCGGCACTGAGCTGCGTGCTGAGCTTCGTGAAGTAGTTCTCGAACGGGGCGCCCTGGATGGTGAGGGTGATGCCGTCCTCGCTCTTCACGGTGTCGGCGACCTTCTGCCAGGCGGCCTTGTCCTCCTTCCCGGCGATCCACATGGACCAGGTCATGGCGTCCTTCGACTGGCTGCCACCGGCACTGCTGCCGGAGGAACAACCAGCCAGGACGAGCGCGGTGGCGGCGGCGGCCGCCAGTCCCGCGACGATTCGGCGTCGGTGCATCGGAGTCTCCACTTCGTCGTGGTGATCGGGGTGAGGGATGGAGCGGATCGGGAGGCGTCAGGCGACGCGCACGGCGTCGGGGACGTCGGTGTCGACGGCGGCCCAGACCGGTCCGTCCGGGAACGCGTGGTCGTCGAGGCTGTCGGCGAGCATCTCGGTCCCGGCACCGGGGGCGGTCGGCGGCCAGTAGCGGCCGTCGTGCACGTCGACCGGGGTCACGAAGTGCTCGTGCAGGTGGTCGACGAACTCGATGCAGCGGGTGTCGAGGTCCCCGGTGAGGGCGACCGCGTCGAACATCGACAGGTGCTGGACCGCCTCGCACAGGCCGACCCCGCCGGCGTGCGGGCACACCCGGACCCCGTGCTTGGCGGCGAGGAGCAGGATCGCGAGGTTCTCGTTCACCCCGGCGACCCGCGTCGCGTCGATCTGCAGCACGGACATCGCGTCGGCCTGGATGAGCTGCTTCGCGATCACCCGGTTCGCCATGTGCTCGCCCGTCGCGACCGGGATCGGGGCGATGCGGCGGGCGATCTCGGCGTGCCCGAGGACGTCGTCGGGGCTCGTCGGCTCCTCGACCCACGCCAGGTCGAACGGACGGAGGCGCTCGATCCACGTGACGGCCTCGTCGACGTCCCAGCGCTGGTTGGCGTCGATCGCGATCCGGACGTCCGGACCGACCGTGGCGCGGGCGATCCCCAGACGTCGGACGTCCTCGTCGAGGTCACCGCCGACCTTGAGCTTGATCTGCGTGAAGCCCTCGTCGACGGCCTCGCGGCAGAGGCGTACGAGCTTCTCGTCGTCGTAGCCGAGCCAGCCGGGGGTGGTCGTGTACGCCGGGTAGCCGGTCTGCTCCAACCGCCGGCGCCGCTCGGCGCGGAGCGGTTCGGCCGTCCGGAACAGCTCGAGGGCCTCGTCCGGGGTGATGGCGTCGCTCAGGTAGCGGAAGTCCACCAGGTCGACGAGCTCCTCGGGGCGGAGGTCGGCGAGCAGTGCCCACAGCGGCTGTCCGGCGCGCTTCGCCCGGAGGTCCCACAGTGCGTTCACGACGGCCCCGATGGCCATGTGCATGACGCCCTTCTCCGGACCGAGCCAGCGCAGCTGCGAGTCGTGCACGAGGGTGCTCCAGGTCCCGCCCATGTCGGCGAGGACCGCTTCGGCGTCCGCTCCGACGACGTGCTCGCGGAGCGCTGCGATCGCTGCCTCCTGCACCTCGTTGCCGCGTCCGATGGTGAAGACGAAGGCGGCGCCGACGTGCCCGTCGAGGGCGTCCGTCGCGATCTCGACGTAGGCGGCGGAGTAGTCGGGCGCCGGGTTCATGGCGTCGGATCCGTCGTGGTCCCGCGAGGTCGGGAACCGGACGTCGCGGACGCGCAGACCGGTGATGCGGCTCATCGTCTCTCCTACCCGTCCGGTCACCGTCGACCGAACGGACTCATCGAAACATCCGATGTCTTGCCTGTCAAGAGGGACTTTTGCGATGTTCCGGCCACGAAGCGCGGCGAGTGATCGGATGACAGCGTGAGACGGCGGGCAGACAGACAGGAGGCGC
>NZ_BACZ01000769.1 GCF_000333375.1 Curtobacterium sp. B18 | reverse complement strand
TTCGCCGAGGTGCAGGTGCCGCCGGAGTCCGCGCTGGCGCACGATGTCGGGGAGCTCGAGCAGCGGCGCGACGTCGAGCGAGTACGGCGCGTGCGGCGAGAGCCCAGCGCCCGGGTCCGTCGGGATCCGCTCGAGCTCGGCGAGGACCTGGTCGCGGCCGTGGGTCTGCCACGCCGCGTTCTCCCAGTCCATGACCTCCCAGTAGGCGATGCCCCCGAGTCCGGCCTCGGCGAGCACGGTCGACGCCTCGATGTCCGTGACGATGTCGGCGATGCTCGTCACGCCCGCGAGGATCGACGCCGTCGCACCGAGGGTCGCCTCGGCGTGCCAGTCGTGCGGTTCGGCGTAGTCCTCGTTGAACGCGGCGGCCCAGTCCTCGAACCCGGTGTACTGACGCTGGCCGACACTGGCCATGCCGGTGTACTGCAGGTGCGAGTGCGCGTTCACGAGCCCCGGCAGCAGGGCGCCCCGCCACGGGCGCTCGGTGAAGGGCGTGCCCGAGCCGGCGAGCTGGTCGACGACCCAGGAGCGGTCGCCGACGTGCAGGATGCGACCGTCCCGCACCGCCACCGCGCCGTCCGCGATGGGCGGTGCGGTCATCGGCACGACGACGCGCGCCGAGTGCACGGTGACGGGGTGCGCGCCGCTCACGCGGGGTCTCCGAACCGGTGGGTCCGGACGTCCGGCTCGCGGTCGGCGGGGTGCTCGGCGAGCGGTCCTGGAGGCGCGGCCGGCGCTCCGAACGCGGCGAGCGCCACGCGGGCGGTCGCGTCGTCGACCGCGGGGTCGATCGGCACGACGGCACGGTCGAGCTCGTCGCCGCGTTCGAGGAGCATCCGGACGGCACCGAGCTGTGCGGCGAAAGACAGGTCCATGATCTCGACCGGGTTGCCCTCGGCTGCCGTGATTGTTGATGCACCCCCCGCCGTCGAGCACGATCGGGCCGTCTTCCCCACCGGGGAAGACGAGCCGTCGGCCTTCGGGCCCACCGGGGTCCGCTCGGCGCCGGCCGCCCGGGCGTCGTCGAGTGCCACTTCGTGCTCCACCCCGCCCGCGACCGCGACGACCGCACCGGGTGCCGAGGACCGCAGTGTGCGGAGGTCGATCGTGTCGGCGACCCCCGGTGGCGCTCATCACGAGGTCGGCGTCCTGCACCGCCTCGGCGAGGGGCGCGACGGCGTGGCCGGCGAACAGCGCCTGCAGGGCGCGCACGGGGTCCGTCTCGGCGACGGTCACGCGCAGGCCGAGCGCCGTGAGCACCAGCGCGACCCCTTCGCCGACGTGCCCGAACCCCGCGACGACCGCCGCGCCTCCCGGGACCACGCGATGCGTGCCGGACGGGAGCCGGTCGAGCAGGTCGAGCACCGCGAACACCGTGGACTGGCCGGTGCCGTACCGGTTGTCGAAGAAGGTCTTGGTGCGGGCGTCGTTCACCGCGACCACGGGGATGCCGAGCTCCCCGCGCGCCGCCATGGTGCGGAGCGGGCGGAGGCCGCTCGTCGTCTCCTCGGCGGCGCCGAGCATCGTGGGCAGCAGGTCCGGCCGTTCCTGGTGGGCGAGGCGGATCACGTGCGAGCCGTCGTCGAGCAGGACGTGCGGCCGGGTGTCGAGCATCGCGAGGGCGAGTGCCCGCTGCTCGGGGAGCGAGGCGGTGCTGTTCGCGTGCACCGTCAGCCCCGCACGGCGGAGTGCGTCGGCGACGGCGTCGTCGGTCTCGTCGGCGTGCGCGTAGACGACGACCTCGGCACCGGCGTCCCGGAGGAGCAGGCTCAGCACGGCGGTCTTCGGCTCGAGGACCATCGCGACGCCGATCCGGGTGCCGCGCAGGAGTCCACCGTCCCGGAGCTCGGCGGCGACCGCACGCGACACCGGCATCGACCGGCGGGCCCAGCGCAGGCGGGCCTCGGCCGCGGGGTCGTCCTCGGGGTCGCGGCCGGTGGAGACGAGGAAGACGTCGTCGGACAGCACCGGCACCGCGAGGACGCCGGGACGGGCGATCGCGACCGGGCCGAAGGCGTCCTCGTCGACGGCGGGGAGGTGCCGTCCGGCGTCGACCACGACCAGGGTGGCTCCGCGTGGCCGGTCGGCCTCGCGTTCGATGACGGGCGTGGAGTCCTCGGGTGACCCGGCGCACCAGAGCTGGTCGACGGGTTCGTGGGGCAGGGCCTCGCGCGCGCCGAGTCCGGTGAGGAGGGCGCGGAGGGCGGCGACGTCACGGGGGTCGCCGCCGACGATGCGGAACCGACGAGCGGCGACGAGCAGGTTCGTCGCGCCCGCGAAGCGTCGGACGGCCGCCGAGGCCCAGGCGCGGGTCTCGGGGTCGGCTCCTGACGGCATGCCCCAATCGTAGGGCGAGCGGGTGGCGGGGAGGCGCCGGCGCTCAGCGCACCACGTGCGGCGGCGGTGTACCGTCCCAGCCGCCGTCCGCCGGCCCCGACCGCCACGGCGCGGGCCAGGCATCGGGCGCGACCCCCGCCCGGTCGAGCCGGCGGTGCCGACGCAGCACCGTGACGAGGACCACGACGCCGACGGCCGACACGATCGCCAGCCCGATGACGTACAGGGTCGTGGCGACACCGGCGATCGACGCCGGGACGTACCCGTTCCGCGCCGCCGAGAACGGGGTGCCCGTCACGACGAACGCCAGGAGCGTGGAGATCGTCGAGTTCGAGTCCCAGAGCCCGTGCAGCAGGGACACCCCCACGTAGGCGACGAGCGGCGCCCAGGACCACCGGAAGCGGTCCCGGCCGCGGGCGGCGCCGAACAGCACCGCGCCGAGGATCGACGTCCAGAGCACGTGCCCGACGGGCGAGAGCACGGCCCGGACGACCTCGGTCTGCAGCAGGGAGGCCAGGTCGATGCCGCGCGCGGTGATCGCCGCGTTGAACGCGTAGCCCGCCGACTCGAACGCGGCGAACCCGGCACCGACCGTCGCCCCGAGCAGCGCCCCCTGCCTGGCCGTCTTCGGACGGACGCGCCACCCGACGAACAGCAGGAGGACGCCCTTGACGAACTCCTCGACGAAGCCGACGACGATGTACACGAGGGCGTCCTGCTGCAGGTTCGCCTCGAGCAGCGACGCCCCGAGGACGCCGAGGATCCCGCCGACGAAGAACGCGACGATGAG
>NZ_BACZ01000770.1 GCF_000333375.1 Curtobacterium sp. B18 | reverse complement strand
CCCGAGCATCACTAGGATGTGTGCACGACTCCCCCACGCCCTGGAGGTCCTGTGGCCCAGCTCCTGGTACTCACCTCAGCCGCGCCCGGCGACGTCCTGCCGAGCCTCGGTCTGCTGAGCCACCGGATCCGCCACGTCCCCGCCGAGCGCGGGGGTGACCTTGCGGATCGCCTGCGGGAGCACGACCAGGCGCAGGGTCTTCGCGTGCGACAGCCCCAGCGACCGGGCCGCGAGACGCTGCGACGGGTGCACGGCCTCCATGCCGGCGCGGAGCACCTCGGCGATGTACGACGAGTACGTCAGGATGATCGCGATCGTGCCCCAGACCTCGGCGGGCAGGCGGGGGAAGACCCCGAGCCCCGGGATCCCGTAGCCGACCAGGTACAGCACGATGATGAGCGGCAGACCGCGGAACAGGTCGGTGTACCCGGTGGCGAGCATCCGCAGCGGGAAGAACACCGGACTCCGCAGACCCCGGACGACGGCGAGCAGCGTGCCGAACACGGCGACGCCGATCGCGCTGAAGAACAGGATCCGGATGTTCAGCCAGAGGCCCAGCAGGATGTCGGGGAACGAGTCGATCGCGGTCTGCGGGTCGAAGAACGACTGCTGGACCGCGGCCCATCCCGGGGTGTTCACGACGCCGAAGTAGACGACGGCGACGACCACGAGCGTCGACACCACGGACACCACGAGCGAGCGCCGCCCGCGCTGGCGACGGTACAGCCGACGCTCCAGCTCGACCTGGCTCGGCGCGGATGCGGCCACCGGGGACCCGGCGCCTGCTGGCAGGCTCACGGAGCTACTTCAGGACCGGGGTGCCGGTCTCCGAGGAGAGCCACTTGGTCTGCAGGTCCTCGAGCGTGCCGTCCGCCTTGAGTGCCTTGAGTGCCTTGTCGACCTTGCTCGTCAGCTCGGAGCCCTTCGGCAGCACGAAGCCGAACTGGTCGCCGGAGCCGTCCGCCGGGAACTGCGCCGAGACGGTGCCCTTGCCGTCGAGCTGCGCGCCGGACATGTAGAACGCCGTCGGCAGGTCGGTGACGATCGCGTCGATCTGGCCGGACTTGAGCGCGAGGATCGCGTCGTCGTTCGAGTTGAAGACCTGCGGGGTCACACCGAGGACGTCCTTGACGCTCTGGATGCTCGTCGAACCGGTCGCGACGCCGATCGCGTCCTGCTTGAGCGCGGCGATGGTCGTGTCGCTCGCGGCCTTCGAGGACTCGGTGGTCACGACGGCCTGGGTGGTCGTGTAGTACGCGGTGGACATGTCGACGGCCTTCTTGCGCTTGGCGTCGATCGAGAACTGCTGGATGTTGAGGTCCCAGTCCTTCGGACCCGGGGCGATCGCACTGTCGAAGGTGCTGCGCTTCCAGACGACGTCGGACTTCGCGTAGCCCATCTCCTTCGCGACGGCGTACGCCACGGCGGCCTCGAAGCCCTTGCCGGACTGCGGCTTGTTGTCCTCGACCCACGGCGAGTACGCGGGCTGGCCGGTCGCGATGGTGAGCTTGCCGTCGGTCACGGTCCCCGCGGGGTTGCTGCTGCCGGTCGAGCACGCGCTGAGGGCGAGGGCGGCGACCGCGGCGGTCGCGACGGCGATGGTCAGGCGGAGGGATCGGGTCACGGTCGGGCCTTCGTGCGAGGGGGTGGGGGGCAGGACGAAGTGTACTTCGCGGTGGGATACCAACGCGAAACGGATGTCTCGCGACTACTCGGCGAGCGTGAAGTCCTCGAACGAGAACCCGGGCGACACCAGGCAGCTCAGCAGCACCTCGCCTTCGCCGGGCAGGGTCCGCTGCCAGACCCCGCCGCGGACGAACGCCTGCGCGTCGTTCACCCGGTCGCGTCCGGCGTCCGGGCCGAGCGTGATCGTCGCGCCGGGTTCCGGCTGGTCGCCGTCGCCGCCGAGCTGCAGGTCGACGGCGTCGGGTCCGTGCCACATCCAGATCTCGTCGCTCGTCACACGGTGCCAGGCGGACGCCTCACCCGGCGGCAGCAGGAAGTGGATCAGGGTGGCCGCGGGGCGGTCGCCGGCGGGCGTCGACACCGTCGCGGGCGAGGTCCAGGTGCGGACGTACCACCCGCCCTCCGGGTGCGGTTCCATGCCGAGGGCGACGGCGCGCTTCGGCACGTCGAGCCACTCGATCAGCGTGCCGTCGACGGTGCGACGGGCGGCCATGCCGGGGCGGGGTGCGGTCTCGGTCACGATTCCTCCAGGGGACGTCCAGGGGTGGTGGGCACGGCGGTGAGCGCGCCCTCGACGGCGCGGACCGTGCCGCGGACGACGGTCGCGACCGCGCGGCCGGCACCGTCCTCGACGAGTTCGGCCAGCGCGTCCGGCACGGTCCGGGCGTCGACGTCGAACACCGCGAGGTCGGCACGGGCCCCCACGGCGAGGTGCCCGATCCGGTCCGGCCCGACGGCGAGCCCCATCGCGTGCGCGCCGCCGAGGGTCGCCGCGGCGAGGAGCCGTTCGTGCAGGTCGCGGTGTCCGTAGCCCTGGGCGCGGGCGATCCGGTGCAGGGCCGTCACGTC
>NZ_BACZ01000771.1 GCF_000333375.1 Curtobacterium sp. B18 | reverse complement strand
CGGCGCGGGCAGGTCGAGCATCGCTGCCGAACGGGTGAACCGGGCGAGGTGCGGCTCGAGCGCCTGCGGGTGCCCGTCGATGACCGTGATCGTCTCGAACACCCCGTCGCCGCGGATGATCCCGAGGTCCTGCACCTGGATGTGCTCCTCGAGCGGCTTCGCCCACGTGAACGTGTCCGCCGCGGGGTCGTGCGGTGCGGCGTCGCGGGAGGGCTGGTTCAGGACGGCGAGGACGGTTTCGGTCATGGGACCATCCAACCGCAGCCCGACGGCGAGCGGGTCAGCCGGCCTCGGGCAGCGCGCCCATCAGCTTCCACACCGCCGGCGTGAGCTCGGGGTGCTGCAGCGCGATGCGACGCAGGCGGTGGTACTCCTCGCCCATCCGGGTGCCCTGCCCGGAGGCGGGGTGCATCGACCACTGGGCGCTGCGCTGTCCGATCGCGGCGTCGAGCTCGACGGCGTCCGCGCGGAGGATCAGCACGACCTGCTCGTCGACGGTGGGCAGCGTCGGCATGAACTCCCACGGGTCCTCGCCCTGGCGGCTGCGGTGCTCGACGATCATCGAGATCTCCTCGGCCGCCTCGGCGCGCAGCACTTCGAGGCTGCGCCCGGTCCTGCCCGGCTCAGCCATGGTGCCCCCGCAGCACGCCTGCCATGGAAAAAGCGTACGCCACTTCTCGGCAGCGCCCGGACGCCCCAGCGCCGCGGCGTCCGCCACACTGGACGGGTGACTCCACGCGATGCGAGCAAGTCCCAGCACCCCGCCGTGGTCGTGGTCTACCTCGTGCGCGACGGCGCGGCCGGACCCGAGGTGCTCCTCGGCGAGAAGCGGCGCGGCCTCGGCACGGGCCGGCTCGTCGGCCCCGGCGGGAAGCGGGAGCCGGGCGAGAGCGCGGTCGAGACCGCGGTGCGCGAGGTCGCCGAGGAGGTCGGCCTCGGGATCGAGGCAGCCGACCTGGAGGCGCGGGGCACGTTGGACTACCGGTTCCCGTACCGTCCGTCCTGGTCCCAGGTCTCGGACGTCTTCGTCTGCCGCCGCTGGCAGGGCAGCCCGTCGGGCAGCGACGAACTCGAACCGCGCTGGATCCCGGTCGACGCCGTGCCGTACGACGCGATGTGGGACGACGCGAAGTACTGGCTGCCGGGGGTGCTCGGCGGGGGCACGGTGCGGGCGCGGTTCACCTTCGCCGAGGACGACGCCACCGTGTCCGGCTACACCGGCACCGGGGTCGCCGCGCCGTCGGACGCCGAACGGGGCGCCTAGCGGGTCTGCGTGCGGGTGCTGCCGGTGCGGGCTTCCTCGGCGGCGGCGATGACCTCGGCGTCACCGCTCCGGCCACCGAGCGGGCGCACGAAGAAGTCGATGATGCCGAACACGATCGCGCCGATCATCGCGAACATCGCCCAGCCGACGAACAGCCCGGCGACGTTCCGGCCGTCGGCGGGGGCGAGCAGGACGCTCGCGGCGTAGAACCCGACCGTCAGCACGAGGAACACGACGACGACGGTGACGAGGACGCGGTGCCAGGCGATGCGCGGGTTCATCCCCCCAGGATACGCGCCGGCCGTGGCGGATCGGTCCGCCGAGGTACCCCGTGCGCGTGCATCGTGCGACGTTCCACGCGTCCATCGACTCGCGTGGCGTCGGAGTGTGCGCACGCCCGGGGCACGCGACCGCCGCCCGGGACCTAGCGGTCCGCGTGCCGCCCGTGCGGACGCTCACCGGCGCCGTCGACGGCGTGACCCGGTGCGTCGACGCGACCCGGTGCGTCGACGCGACCCGGTGCGTCGACGCGATCCGGTGCCCTGGAGCTGTCGGCCCGTGGGACGGGACGGGTGCGGGGGCCGGTACCGGCGCCTCCCGGACGCTGCGCCGGACCGGGCCGGTCGCTCCGCACCACCGGGATGCGACCCGTGGGCGTCGTCTCGGTCTCGAGCCCGTCGCGGCCGCCCATGAAGACGTCGCCTCCGACGCGCTCGTCCTCCCAGTCGTCGTCGCGGAGGACGCTCAGCGTCCCGGTCTCCGTCGAGGTCAGCCCGTGCCGCTCGAGCTCGGCGTCGCGCTGCTTGCCGAGGAACTCGCGGTTCGCGTTCTGGGCGTCCTGGAACATCGTGGTGCGACCGGTGACGATGGCGCGGATGCGGCGGCGCTCCCACCACTTCTTGCCGAAGTACATGAGGACGAGTCCGGCCCCGGCGTAGCAGGCCATCGTGATGAGGCCGCGCGAGTACGACGGCCCGACGCCGTAGATCTGGTGCTTGATCATGTCGACCATGCTCGAGCCGACGACGACGTGGTTGAGCCACGCGAACGGCTCCGGCATGAACCACTTCGGGTAGGCGCCACCGGACGACGGCATCGACAGGAAGACGAAGCAGATCATGGCCGGCGCGGCGATGAACCGGCCGACGAAGTAGCTCAGGCCGTTGACCGCGAGGCCGATGGCGACGATCCAGCCCCACGCGATGAGGACGAGCGGGACGAAGTGGCCGTGGATCGCGCCGACGACCGGTCCCGCGAGGGTGTTCGTGATGAGCGAGATGACCAGACCGCCGACCACGATGACCGCCATGCGGGTGCGGTGCCGGAGCGGGCCGCCCATGATGCCGATGAACATCGCGACCATGTAGCCGCCGATGCACCAGGCGAGCATGACGTACATGGGGACCGTGCCGTACTCGTCCCATGCGGGGAGCGGGGCGAGCTCGGTCACGGTGGGGGCGGCGACGCCGATGCCCGTCAGGACGGTGCTGAGCGTCACGGGGACGAGCGAGGCGACCTGGAACTGGTGCGCCGTCGCCTTGAAGACCTCGTTCGTCGACGGGTCGTAGGCCACCGCCATGGTGCCCGCGAGCACGTCCCGCTTCGCCTGGGCGAGGGAGTCGTAGGTGTGGAAGAGGTACTCACCGGGGAGCGCCTTCTGCATCGCCTGGACGAGGGTCGGGTCGCTGCCGACGAGGGCCACGGGCACGTCGTGCGGGTGCGGGGCGTGGAAGGCGAAGACGTAGCAGAGGCAGAAGCCGACGATGAAGAACAGCGGCATCCAGAGCTGCAGGCCGATCAGCTGGAGCGAGGGGTGCAGCGTGCCGAACCAGCGGCGGTAGCGGCTGATGCGCTGCGGCTGGGGGACCGGCGCCTGTCGGACACGACCTCCGCCGGTCTGCCCGGTGCGAGCAGGGCGGGTGCCGGCGACCGGGGCGCCGCGTCGGGGCTTCGACCCGCCGCGGGTGGACGGGCGTGTGGCGCGCGGCTTGGGAGCAGCGGACTGCCGCGGCCCTCCGTCACGATCCGGGAGGTCGTTGTTCCTGGGGACGTCGTTCCGCGGCGTGCTCACTCGGCGATGCGCTCCTGTTCTGGGTCGGGCCGCCAGGATACGCCCGGGTCCCTGGCCGCGCCCGGCCTGCGGCCGGCCGGCGGCCCGCGCCTGCCTGGCGGCCTGCGCCCACCCGGCGGCCCGCGCCCGGCCGGCCGCGACCCGTCAGGACCGGCTGCGCGACGCCTGCGCCGAGTCCATCGCGAGCTCCTCGGCGTCGAGGGTCACGAGCACGCGGCGCATGACCTCCTCGTCGAGGTTGCCCTTCTCGCGTTCCTCGAGCACGATCTCGCGCCGCCGGTCGAGGAGCTCGCGCCGGATGTCCTGGATCTGCGCGCCCCGCAGTCGCATCGGGGCGTTCCGCTCCTCGTCCTCCTCCTCGAGCGCGTCCTGACGGAAGGTCTCGACCTGCCGTTCGAGACGCGCCTTCAACCGGTTCACGACGGAGTCGACGGCGTCGGCCCCGTACTGCGCCGACCAGTCCGGACGCCGCTTCTCGAGCAGCTCGATCGCCGCCTCGGTCGTGCGCTGGTTCAACCGCATCTCGCTGCGGACGTCCTCCTCGCCCTCGGCCGGGTCCTGCACCTTGAGTGCCCGGATCACGAACGGCAGCGTGAGTCCCTGCAGCAGGAGGGTCCCCACCGTCACGATGAACGCGATGATGAAGATGGTGTCCTGGGCCTTGATGTCGACGGGGTTCGCCACGACCGACACGGCGGCGGCGAGGGTCACCACGCCGCGCATGCCCGTCCACGAGATCACGGTCAGCTCGCGCCAGTTCAGCTTCGGTTCGGCCGTACCGCGCATCCACCGCAGGGACGGGTGCCCGCGGGACAGCTTGATGCGCAGGGGCCGGAACCACCTGCCGTTGAAGCGGTTGCGGACGTAGGACTCGAACACGAACAGCGGCCGCACGAGGATCACCACGACGAGCACCACCGCGGCGGCGGTGAGGGTCTGCCCGAGGCTCCGTTCGCTCTCGACGAGGTCCTGCACCACGGTGTTGAGCTGGAGGCCGATGAGGGCGAAGACGAAGCCCTCGAGGATGACGTCGATGCTCGTCCAGAGCGGACGCTCCTGCAGTCGGGTCGCGTAGCCCTCCTTCGGCGAGTTGTAGCCGATGTAGAGACCGGCGGTCACCACCGCGATGACCCCGGAGCCGGAGAGGTCCTCGGCGAGGATGTACGCGACGAACGGCAGCAGGATGCTCATGATCGTCTCGACCACCGGGTCGTTGATCCGCATCCGGATCCAGTGCACCGCGACGCCGAGGACGATGCCGACCGCCAGCCCGACGCCGATCGCGAGGCCGAAGATCCCGAGGTCCTGCCAGATCGTCAGCGAGGTGCCCGCCGCGATCAGGGTGAAGACCCGCACGAGCGTCAGGGACGCGGCGTCGTTGATGAGGCTCTCGCCGGACAGCACCGTCATGACGCGGCGGGGGAGCCCGAGCTTCCGACCGATCGCGGCGGCGGACACGGCGTCCGGCGGGGCGACGATCGCGCCGAGCAGGATCGCGGCCGGCCAGTCCATGTCGGGGATGATGATGTACGCCGCGAGCCCGACGGCCAGCGCCGTGATGATCACGAGGAAGATGCCGAGTCGGCGGATCTGCTTGATCGACTGCCGGAAGCTCTGCCACGACACGTCGAGTGCCGCCGAGTAGAGCAGCGGCGGCAGGATGATCGTCAGGATGACCTCGGAGTCGATCTCGATCGGCGGCAGCCCCGGCAGGAACGACGCCGCGAGGGCGACGGCGGTCACGAGCAGGGGCGCCGGCAGTCCCTTGGCCCGGGCGAACCCGGTCACCGCGAGCGATCCGACCAACAGGATGAGGAGCTCGACGGTGTCCATGGCGTCCATTCTTCCATCGGAATGGTTCCGATCCTGAACGACTCCGCAGGCGAGATGAACGACAGGTGAACGACAGGGTTTGCCAGGGGGCGTCCCGCCTGGGACACTTGCCCGCGGTGGACATCACACTCATAGTCGTCCTGGTCATCGCGTTGGCCCTCTTCTTCGACTTCACAAACGGTTTTCACGACACCGCCAACGCGATGGCGACACCGATCGCAACGGGCGCCATGAAGCCCAAGGTGGCCGTCACGGTCGCCGCGGTGCTCAACCTCGTCGGTGCGTTCCTCAGCACCGCGGTGGCGACGTCGATCTCGCACGGCCTCATCAACGAGGGGCCGGGTGGCGTCGCGATCACCCCCGAGATGATCTTCGCGGGCCTCATCGGTGCGGTCGTCTGGAACATGATCACGTGGCTGCGCGGTCTGCCGTCGTCGTCCTCGCACGCGCTGTTCGGCGGGCTCATCGGTGCCGCGATCGTCGGCGCCGGGTTCGACGCCGTGAACTACGCGGCGCTGCTGACGGTGGTGATCATCCCCGCGTTCCTGTCGCCGGTGATCGCGGCGCTGGTGTCGTTCCTCGCGACCCGGATCGCGTACCGGATCACCCGTCGCCCGGTCTTCCCGAACGAGCGCGGCGGCTTCCGCATCGGCCAGGTCTTCACGAGCTCGATGGTGTCGCTCGCGCACGGCACGAACGACGCGCAGAAGACGATGGGCGTCATCACGCTGACGCTGATCGCCTCGGGAGCGCAGTCGACCGAGCAGGGCGTGCAGTTCTGGGTCGTGATCGCCTGTGCGCTCGCGATCGCCCTCGGCACGTACACCGGCGGGTGGCGCATCATCCGCACGCTCGGCTCGGGCATCACCGAGATCCGCGCGACGCAGGGCTTCGCCGCCGAGGCCTCGACGGCGGCGACGATCCTCGCGTCGAGCCACCTCGGGTTCGCGCTCTCCACCACGCAGGTGTCCTCCGGCTCGATCATCGGTGCCGGCCTCGGCCGCCGCGGGTCGAAGATCCAGTGGTCCACCGCGGGCAAGATCGTCATCGCCTGGTTCATCACCCTGCCGGCTGCTGCCGCCGTCGGTGCGGTCGCCTCCGGGATCGCCCTCCTCGGCGTCGGCGGGCTCGTCATCGACGCGGTCGTCGGTGCGGCGGTGATCCTCGGGCTGTACCTGTGGTCGCTCCGGAAGCCGCACGAGCAGGCTGCCGCGATCGAGGTGGACGTCGCCGCCAACGCGGTGTTCACCCGCAAGGAGCTGCGTGACCTGCAGCGGAAGAAGCGCGCCGAGACCGTCGCCGCGCGCCGAGCCGAGCTGAGCCGCGAGCGCACCCTGCGCCGCATGGCCGGTCGCAAGGGAGGACGTCGCTGATGGGTATCGACTGGTTCGCGTTCCTGACGGTCGCGATCGTCTCGCTCGTCGGCGCGTGCTTCGTGGTCACGGTCTACTCGATCGGCCTGCGCTTCTGGAGCGCGGCCGACACCCGCGCCGGCAAGTTCACGGTGAAGGACGACGGCACCATCGGTCCGGCGACGGTCGGGTTCCCGCACCCGTCGAACGTCACGACCGCCGTGCGCTGGCTCCGGACGCTGTCCGTCGCCTGCTTCGTCGTCTCCGGCGCGGCCGTGCTCTACGGCATCTACCTCATCGTCCCGCAGTTCCACTGACCGATCCGGCGCTGACCGGCGTGCGCGCCCTGGGCGCGACCCCCTGACGGCCCGGAGGCGCGGTGCCGGCCCGCACCGCGCCTCCGGGCCGTCTCCGCGTGGGTCCACCGCGCCGCCTGGATCGGGCGCGCGTCGCGACGCGCCCGCCCGGCCCGGGGCCCGGCCCCGACCGGCCGGACGGGCTACCCTCGTGGGCGTGACCGGCAACGAAGCAGCACAGACCCGTACCGAGACCGACTCCCTGGGGTCGCGCGACGTCCCAGCGGACGCGTACTGGGGCATCAACACCCTCCGCGCGCTCGAGAACTTCCCCATCACCTCGGTCCCGATCGCGGTCTACCCGGACCTCGTCGAGGCCCTCGCGACGGTGAAGCAGGCGGCGGCCCGGGCGAACAAGGCGATCGGGGTGCTCGACGCCGAGCGTGCCGACGCCATCGACCGTGCCGCGCAGGAGGTCCGCGACGGTGCGCTGCGCGACCAGTTCGTCGTCGACATCGTGCAGGGCGGCGCCGGTACCTCGACGAACATGAACACGAACGAGGTGCTCGCGAACCGGGCCCTCGAGCTCCTCGGGCGTGAGAAGGGCGACTACGCGTACCTGCACCCGATCGACCACGTGAACCGCAGCCAGTCGACGAACGACACGTACCCGACGAGCATCAAGCTCGCGATGATCCTGGGCGTGCAGCGGCTCACCGAGCAGCTGTCCCTGCTGTCCGACGCCTTCGCCGAGCGTGGGCACGCCTTCGCCGACGTGTTGAAGATCGGCCGCACGCAGCTGCAGGACGCGGTGCCGATGACCCTCGGGCAGGAGTTCACCGGCTTCGCGCACACCATCCAGGAGGACGTCCTCCTGCTCTCCAAGGTCATGCCGCTGCTCGCCGAGACGAACCTCGGCGCGACGGCGATCGGCACCGGGATCACGGCCGACCCCCAGTACCGCGACGAGGTGCGCCGGCAGCTGCAGGTCGCGTCCGGGCTCGACATCGTGACGGCACCGGACCTCATCGAGGCCACGAGCGACGCCGGCGCCTTCATGACCCTGTCCGGCACCGTGAAGCGGAGCGCCGCGAAGCTCTCGAAGATCTGCAACGACCTGCGGCTGCTCGCCTCGGGGCCGCAGGCCGGGCTCGGCGAGATCACCCTGCCCGCGCGCCAGGCGGGGTCGTCGATCATGCCGGGCAAGGTGAACCCGGTCATCCCCGAGGTCGTGAACCAGATCGCGTTCGCCGTCGTCGGCGCGGACACCACCGTCACCATGGCGGCCGAGGGTGGGCAGCTGCAGCTCAACGCCTTCGAGCCGATCATCGCCCACTCGATCCTGCAGTCGCTGCAGTGGATGGCGAGCGGCTGCGCGACGCTCCGGATCAACTGCGTGACCGGCATCGAGGCGAACGAGGCCAAGCTCGCGGCGCAGGTCGACACGAACGTCGGCGTCGTCACCGCGCTCACGCCGTACATCGGGTACGCGGCCGCGGCGTCGATCGCGCACACGGCACTGACGACCTCGACGCCCATCTCGACGCTCGTCACGGCGGCGGGGCTCATGGAGGAGGACCAGGTGCAGCGCGTCCTCAGCCCGGCCCGGCTCTCCGGGATCGAGCTGGCGACGGGGGCGATCCCGGTGGTCACCGAGGAGATGCTCGACCGGGCCGCGCGGGAGCGCTGAGGAGCGGGGGAGCGCGGGAACGCGGAATCGCGGGAGCGCTGAGCCGCGCGCGGCGCGTCTACGGCAGCGGCGGTTCGCCGACCCGCACCTGCCGGGCCATGTCCCGCAGGTGCGCCGCCGCCTCGGCCTCGGCCGGGTCGGCGTCCTCGTCGGCGGCCCGCTGCGCGGCGATCGTCCGGACGTGGTGCGCGGCGGCGATGTCGGCGTCCCGCCACCGGGCGAGCGTGAAGTTCCGCGTGACGTCCCGCAGCGGCAGCCGGATCGACTCGTCGGCCTCGATGCCGGCGAGCAGCTGGCGCATCCGGATCACCTCGGAGTCGAGCTCCCCGCCGACGACGAGCACGAAGTTCGAGATGTACAGGTACACCAGCAGCAGGATCGCGCCACCGAGCCAGCCGTACGCCTTGTTGCCGCCGCCGACCGTCTCGACGTACAGCGAGAACCCGAGTGTCGCCAGCGCCCACGTCACGATCGCGAACCCGGCGCCCGCGGACACCCACCGCAGCTGCGGCGTCTTCACGTTCGGCGTGGCGTAGTAGAGCACCGCCACCATCACCACGAGGTCGGCGGCGAGGATCGGCCACTTCACGACGTTCCACAGGTCGTCGATCCACGGCGCCCAGCCGAACGACCGGATGACGGCGGCGGAGATCGTCGGGGTGCCGAGCAGGATCACGATCGCGATCGCCCCGCCGGCCATCACGAGGAGCGTGACGAGGAGCATCATGCTGCGGAACTTCCAGATGCGCCGACCCTCCTCGACCTCGTACGCGGTGTTCATCGCCCGGCCGAACGCGGTCGCGTAGCCGGAGAGCGACCACAGCGTCAGGACGACCCCGATCGCGAAGCCGAGCCACGGGTTGTCGAGGGTGAGGAGCTGCCGGAGCGGACCCTCGAGGTGCGCGGCCGTCTCGGGGCGCAGGATGAACCCGAGGATGCCGATGATGTCCTCGAGGCTGTCCCCCTGCCGGTCCACGATCGACAGCGCGGACACGACGGTCAGCGTCGTCGGGAACACCGTGAGGAGCGCGAAGAACGTGAGCGACGCCGCCGCGTCGACGACGCGGTGCCGGATCACCGAGTGGTAGGTGCGCCGGACCACGGCGCGGACTCCCGTCCGCTGGAGGTCACGGGATGCGCTGTCCGGCATGCGTTGTACGGTACCCGACGCCTGCGGGCCGGGAGGCGCGTGCCGGGCCCGCACCGCGCCTCCCGTCCGGTGGGTGGTCGCGTCCGGCGGCCGCCCCGGCGTCAGTTCGCGTGCGGATGCCGGGCGTCGTACCGGCGGAAGGACGGCACCGCACGGAGGAGCAGCGCGACCAGGCCGATGATGAGCACGCCGCCGATGATCGGCGGGTACGCGATGCCGGCGGCCACCACGAGCCCCGCGTAGAGGTCGCCGAGCCGCGGGCCCCCCGTCACGACGACGATGAAGATGCCCTGCAGCCGCCCGCGCATGCCGTCCGGCGAGGCCGCCTGCAGGATCGTGTTCCGGAACACCGAGCTGACGTTGTCCGCGCCGCCGGCCGCCGCGAGGAAGAGCGCCGCGAGGCCGAGTGCCGGCAGGATGGCGGTGGTGAACGCGTCGCCCTCGCGGCCGCCGAGCGCGTGGGCGCAGGCGATGACCACGCCGAACGCCGCGATCGCGCCGCCGTACGCGGTGATCGCCCAGCCGACCGCCTCGCCCTGGCGGCGGACGTGCCCGAGCGGACCGGAGAAGACGCTCGAGAGCAGGGCGCCGATCGCGTACGCGGCGGTGAGGGTGCCGACCGTGATCGACCCGCCGCCGATCACGAGCGCGCCGATCGCCGGGAAGAGCACGCGCGGCTGCCCGAACGTCATCGCGACGATGTCGAGCACGAACGTCATGGTGATGTTCCGGGAGCGTCGGAGGAACCGCGCACCCTCGACGAGCGAGCCGAGCCCCGGCCGGAGCGCGTCGCGGTCGGCGGCCATCCGCGGCAGGGTGAACACCCCGAGGAACGCGAAGGTGAACAGCACGACGTCGATCGTGTAGGTCGGGGCGAAGCCGACGGCCGCGATGAGCACGCCCGCGACCGCGGGACCCACCGTGACCTGGAAGCCCGAGGCGATGCCACCGAGGGCGCTCGCCGCGGGGAGCAGGTCGGTGCCGACCAGGCGCGGCACGATCGCCGAGCGCGAGGCGTTGCTGACGGTCGCGGCGACGGCGTTCACCGTGGCGAGCACGTACAGCAGGGCGACGCTGTGGAGCCCGAGCCAGGCGTGCGTGGCGATCAGGGCGACCGCGGCCCAGGCGATGATCGCCGACACGAGGGCGACCGTGCGCCGGTCGAACGCATCCGCCAGCATCCCGCCGTAGAGGCCGGCGACGATCATCGGCAGCAGCGCGATCACGCCGACGAGGGCGACCGCGAAGGTCGAGCCGGTGATGTCGTAGACCTCGAGGCCGACGGCGACGGTCGTCATCTGCGTGCCGATGCCGGCGATCGCGGTCCCGAGCCACAGCCGGGCGAAGGCGGGGGAGCGGCGGAGCGGGGTGAGGTCGGCGAGGAGACGGCGTCGGCGCGCGTCGGTCGGTGTGGATGATGTCACGGTGGAACCATTCTGGGGGCTGGACGGTCGGTGCGCCTGCCGTTGTCCACCTCTGGTTGACTGGCGGGCATGACTGACCTGAACAGCAAGCCCGAGTTCGACGCCCCCGAGGGCCCCGCCCCCACCGAGCTCGTCGTCACCGACATCGTCGAGGGCTCCGGCGACGTGGCCTCCGCCGGGTCGACCGTCAAGGTGCACTACGCCGGCGTCGAGTACGAGACCGGCGAGGAGTTCGACAGCTCGTGGAACCGCGGCGAGCCGATCGACTTCCCGCTCGCGGCCCTGGTGCGCGGCTGGCAGGAGGGCATCCCCGGCATGAAGGTCGGCGGGCGCCGCAAGCTCGTCGTCCCGCCGGAGCTCGCCTACGGCCCCGCGGGCGGCGGCCACTTCCTGTCCGGCAAGACCCTGATCTTCGTCATCGACCTGCTCGGGGTCCGCTGATGCAGGTCGGCGCCCCGACCATCGAGCTGAACGACGGCCACCGCTTCCCGGAGCTCGGCCTCGGCACGTACGGCCTGAACGGCGACGAGGGCGCGGCGGCGGTCGGCACCGCGCTCGCGGGCGGCTACCGTCTGCTCGACACGGCGCTGAACTACGGCAACGAGGACGCCGTCGGCAAGGCCGTCCGCGAGTCCGACGTCGCGCGCGAGGACATCGTCGTGACCTCGAAGCTCCCCGGGCGCCACCACGGCTACGACGAGGCGCACCGGTCCATCGACGAGACCCTGGGCAACCTCGGTCTCGACTCCGTCGACCTGTACCTCATCCACTGGCCGAACCCCTCGGTGGACAAGTTCGTCGACACCTGGAAGGCCTTCGTCGACCTGCGCGACAGCGGCAAGGTGCGCTCGATCGGCGTCTCGAACTTCACGCCGGAGCACCTGCGCCGCATCGTGGACGCGACGGGCGTCGCGCCGGCCGTGAACCAGGTCGAGCTGCACCCGTACTTCCCCCAGGCGGAACTGCGGAAGGTGCACCAGGAGCTCGGCATCGTGACCGAGAGCTGGAGCCCCCTGGCGAAGCGGTCGGAACTGCTCAGCGAGCAGCCCGTCGTCGACGCCGCGGCCGCGCACGGGGTCGCACCCGGCCAGGTCGTGCTCCGCTGGCACGTCCAGATCGGTGCCGTCCCGGTGCCGAAGTCCGGCGACGCGGACCGGCAGCGCGAGAACCTCGACGTCTTCGGCTTCGCGCTGACCGACGACGAGGTGGCGGCGATCTCCGGCCTCGAGCGCGGACGCCTCTGGGACGGCGACCCGGACACGCACGAAGAGATGTAGGAAGTCTCACTTCGGGATGGGGGGACTACACTGGGTTCCCCTGTCCCGAAGGGTTGTGTGTGTCCGAACCGACCGAGATCGACCGCGAGCGCGGCTACGTGGACGGCCTCTTCGGCCGTCTCGACGAGCTGACCGCCGAGGCCGAGCAGCGTCTCGCCGAAACCCGCCGCCAGGCGGTCGGCGGGAACCACCAGAGCCGCAGCGAGCGCGATGCGTACGCCCGGCTCTACGAGGACACCGTCGCGACGCTCGAACGCGTCGGCGACCGGCTGGTGTTCGGTCGGCTCGAGGTGTCCGAACCGGACAGCGACGAGGACGCCTTCCGCTACATCGGCCGCGTGGGCCTGCGGGACCGTGACCACCGTCCGCTCCTGCTCGACTGGCGGGTCCCCGGGGCGAGCGCCTTCTACCAGGCGACCGCGGCGCACCCGATGGGCATGCGCGCCCGTCGGCACCTGACGCTCGACGGCCGCAGCGTCATCGGCGTCGAGGACGAGGTCTTCGATGCCAGCCTCTACGACGACGAGCGCACCCACCTGCAGGGCGAGGGCGCGCTCCTCGCCGCGGTCACGGCGGAGCGCACCGGCCGGATGACCGACATCGTCGCGACGATCCAGGGCGAGCAGGACCGCATCATCCGGTCGCCGCTCGAGGGCGTGCTCATCGTCCAGGGCGGCCCCGGTACCG
This sequence comes from Curtobacterium sp. B18, assembly GCF_000333375.1. GTDB lineage: Bacteria > Actinomycetota > Actinomycetes > Actinomycetales > Microbacteriaceae > Curtobacterium. The sequence goes on along the minus strand of NZ_BACZ01000771.1, from coordinate 11,654 downwards.
GCAAGACCGCTGTCGCCCTGCACCGTGCCGCGTACCTGCTCTACTCCTACCGCGAGCGGCTCCGGGGCTCCGGCGTGCTCATGGTCGGCCCGTCGCCGGCGTTCCTCACCTACATCGAGCAGGTGCTGCCGTCCCTCGGCGAGACCGGCGTGGTGATGGCCTCGCTCGGCTCGCTCTACCCGGGCGTGCACGCCACCCGGCACGACCAGCGCGACGTCGCCGCCGTGAAGGGCTCGGCCGAGATGGCGCAGCTGCTCCGTCGTGCCGTGCGGTCCCGCCAGGTCGTCCCGACCGAGTCGGTCACGCTCGACGTCGAGGGGGAGCGGCTCGTCGTGCCGCCCGAGCTCGTCGCCGACGCCATGAAGCGCGCGCAGGACCGCGGGAAGCCCCACAACGCCGCTCGCGTCACGTTCAACAAGATCGCCCTCGACGCGATGACACGCCTGCTCGCCGAGCAGCTCCGTGAGCGCGGGACCACCGTCGACGAGGCGGACGAGAAGGTCCTGCGCGAGGACATCCGCTCGTCGTACGACGCCCGCGTGCTGCTCAACACCGCGTGGCTGCCGCTGCCGCCCGAGAAGTTCCTCGAGGACCTGTACGCCCGACCGAACTGGCTCGCCACGCTCACCCCGCACTGGACCCCGGAGCGCCGGGCACTCCTGCTGCGCGACCGCGGTGCCGACTTCACGGTCGAGGACGTCCCGCTCCTCGACGAGGCCGCCGAGCTCCTCGGCCCGTTCGACCCCACCGGCGGGGCCGCGAAGCGTGCGGCCAAGGCGAGCCGCAACCGCGACATCGAGAACGCCCGCCAGGCGATCGAGAACATGGGGGTCGAGGGCATCGTCACGGCCGAGCAGGTCGCCGGGTCCTTCGCCGAGGGCGGCGACCCCCGTTCCACGGCCGAGCGCGCCGCCGAGGACCGCGAGTGGACCTACGGCCACATCGTCGTCGACGAGGCGCAGGAGCTCTCGCCGATGCAGTGGCGCGTGCTCGCCCGCCGGAACCCGCTCCGGTCGTTCACCATCGTGGGCGACATGGCGCAGGGGTCCTCGCCCGGGGCCGCGCGCACGTGGGACGACGTGGTCGGCGCCCTCGCCCGTCGTCGTCGGGGACGTGCGCCGCTGGTGCCGATCGAGCACCGCGTCGAGGAGCTCACCGTGAACTACCGCACCCCGCGGTCGATCGTGCTCGCCGCAGGTGAGTTCGCCGACGCGGCGGGGTTGACGGTCACGAAGACCGAAGCCGTCCGCGACGGTGACCCCGTGCAGCGCATCACGACCGATCGGGCAGCGGTGCTCGACACGGTCGCCGCGCTCGTCGAGGCCGAACGAGCCGCGATCGGCAGCGGCACGACCGGTGTCATCGTGCCCGAGGCCGACGTCGACGCCGTCCGGGAGCGCTTGGCCCGGACCACGGCGGACGTCCGGTCGCTCGGGTCGCCCCGGCCGGGGTCCGTCACGGTGCTCACGGGTGCCGATGCGAAGGGCCTCGAGTTCGACGGCGTGCTGCTGGTCGATCCGGAGCGGGTCGGACAGGACGCGGCACGTGCGGCTGCTGCCGTGTACGTCGCCATGACGCGCCCGACGCGTCGCCTGACCGTCGTCGACGTCACCTGAGGGCCGCCCGCGGCACGTCGTGCGCGCGTCGTGCGTCGCGCGGGTCACTTCGTGAGCAGGAATGGTCGGGTGCGCGCGGGCGACCCGACCATTTCTGAGAAGACCACGCGGTCGCGGCTCTGGGCGACGGACTGCTCGAGCGTCGCGACGATGAACGGCTCCGCGCGGTCGCCGATGACGAACTCGGTGAGGTCCTTGTGCCCCTGGGCTGCGGTGAGCACCGCCTGCTCGACGCGGACCGCGTGCTTCGCCGACGCGGTGATGACCATGAGCGACTCGGTCGGACGGGTGCGGGCGTGGTCCATGACGAGCCGGACGACACGGTCCACCTCGGCGTCGACGCTCTCGACCGCTCCGGACTCCGGGTCCGGCACGGCCTTGCCGTCGCTGACGTAGTCGAGCGCGATCGAGCCGTGCCCGAGGAACGAGCCGGCCCACGGGAGCGACTCGATGCGACCGCCGTAGAAGCGACGGTTGACGAGCTCGGCCAGGTCCTCGCCGCCGGCCCGGTACGAGCGCGTGAGCGACAGCGTCGGCAGGAGCGTGGAGAGCTTGGCGAGCGCGGAGTCGGCGTGGAAGGCGTCGAGCGTGCCCTCGTCGACCTGCAGCGCACGGTGCGCCGGGTCGACGGCGATCCGGAACGGCGACGGGGTCTGCGTGACCGGGTCACCGAACACGACGGTCTGTCGGGCGCGACGGACCGCACCGACCGTCTCGGCGATGGTGACGGCACCGGCGTCGACGAGGATGACCGTGTCGAAGGGCATCGTGTCGGCGATCTGCGACACCTCGTACGGGCTCGCGAGCCAGACGGGCGCGATGGACCGCGACAGGTGCGGCGCGGAGTCCTGCAGCAGACGCGAGGTGATCGCGCCCTCCTTGAGCTGCGTCTTCAGGGCGGTGGCCTCGTCCGGCCAGTCGACGAGTCCGACCTTCCAGTTCTCGGCGAGCTGCCACGCGAGGCCCTGGGAGACCCCGGCCGCGTGGGCGTCGTCCACGAGCCGGAAGTCGGCCTCGACCCGGTCGAGCATGTCGGTGTTCGCACCGAGCAGCGCCCGGTCGGACTCGAGCATCGTCTCGAGGGCGGACTGCCACCACGCGAGCTCGAGCTCGGCGGGCACGTGGGTGTCCGGCACGTGCCGGTTCGCCAGGTCCGTGATGAGCGGCTCGAGCTGCAGGTCGCGCAGGGTCTGCATGAGCTCGGTGCGTTCCTGCAGGTTGTGCAGGACGTCGGACTCCTCGGCGAGGCGGGCGATCGTCGGGACGAGCTCGTCGATCGGCACGTTCGCCAGCTGGGTCTCACGGGCGGTGCGGCCGAGCGGCTCGTCGAGGCGCGCGAGGTCCTCCACCACGTTCGAGAACAGCACCTGGACGTCCGCGATGCCGGTGGGCACCTCGGGGTTCACCCCGGCGGCGACGTACCGCTGCCACAGGACGCGCTGCTGCTGCACGCGGGTGAGCGCCTCGTGCAGGTCGGACACGTGCACACCCGGGCGGACGTACTCGCGGGCGAGCTTCTTCAGCCGGCGCCGGTTCGTCGACGACATCGGCGCGCCCTCGCCCCGGGGGGCCGTGGCGGCGACGAGCTCGGAGACCGAGCGGTCGAAGACGACGGGCAGGAAGCGGTCGAGCGTGTCGCGGATCTCGGTGAGCAGGCGCAGGTAGATGCCGAGCTCGTTGATCGTCGTGAACTGCCGCATGTGGGTGGTGGCGACGAGGTCGTGGGCGCGGCGGAGCAGGGTCGGCAGCGCGTCGGCGTCGAGGTCCTTCGCGATCCGGTGTGCCCGCTGAGCACCGTCGCTGGTGGAGAACTTCGCGCCGTACCAGGGCGAGTCGTCGGGGCCGTAGCGGAACTCGCCGAGGTTCGCCGCGCTGACCATCGTCTCGGCGACGCGCGAGCGTCCCTCGACCATGCTCGTCACCGACGTCGCGGACAGGCGCGCGGTCGTCGACGGCGGGACCGGCAGCAGCGACAGGCGGGAGAGCTCGACGAGGCAGTCGAGCACCGAGACCCGGAAGTCCGGGTCGACGCGGGTCAGCGAACCGCGGTAGTCCTTCAGCACCTTGCGGAGCCGGACCAGGGCGTCGTCGACCTCGCGCAGGTTCGGACGAGACGCCTTCTCGTTGCGGGCGATCGCGCGGACGACGTCACGGCGGAGGGTGCCGGGGGTGACCGCGACACCGGGGAGCTGGACCTCGGCGAAGCGCGCCGCGATGCCGCGGAGGGTCGCCCGGCGCGGGCTGACCACGAGCACGCGCTTGTTCGCCGCGACGAGACCGCCGAGCGCGTTCACGATCGTCTGCGTGCCACCGGTGCCGGGGAGGGTCTTCACGACGATCGAGTTGCCGGCCGTGATCTGCGCGATCACGTTCTCCTGCTCGTCGTCGGCGTCGAGCAGGAGCGTGTCGGTCTCCGGGCTCCGCTCGTCCGACGGGGTCTGCTCGACCGGGTGGTAGGACTGCTCGACCTGCCACTTGGCGCTGGGGTTGCCGGCGAGGGCGTCGAGCACGGGGTGCGACAGGTCCTCGGTGTCCTCGACCATGCCGGTCGCGACCTCGGCGAAGGTCGACACGACGAGGCGTGCGTGCACCGAGAAGCCCGGGATGTGCGCGGTGAGGCCGCGCAGCCGGTCGATGACGGGGTTCGGCGTGAACGAGCCGTCCTGCTGGGCCAACGCCACGAAGGACTGGGCGTCGAGGATGACGCCGAACTGCTCGTGCAGGGCGTCGGCGAGGCCGGGGTTCAGGACGGGCTCGCCGAGCAGGCGGACCTCGAAGTCGCGGCCGTGCCGACGGATCGCGAGCGGACGCAGCAGGACCGGTCCGCGGAACTGCTCGTCGCCGTGCTGCCAGTCGGCCATGCCGATGCCGAGCTCGACGGCGTCGATGCCGCGCACGGTGGACAGCTCGGTGCCCTTGGCCTCGACGTGACCGGCGGCGATGCGGGCAGCACGGAGCGCCACCTCGTCGCGGATCAGGCTCGACAGGAGCGTCGTCTTGCCGGTGATGAACTGTGCGAGGCCACCAGGGTGCGTCGTCGAGAGCTCGATGCGGGCACGCGGGTGGTCGCTGAAGTGCGTGAGGGGGCTCGTGCCGCCGACGCCGGCGAGCTGGCCGCGCCAGACGTCCCACACCGGCTCGGCGGCGTTGCCGGCCTGGAGGCGCGGGTCACCCAGGCTGATCGCCTGCGGACTCGTCAGCTGGAGTTCCGGGCGCAGGGTGCGATCGGGTTCGTCCGTCACGGCGGTCTCTTCCTGCTGCCCCCGCTGGTCCTGCTCCCCCTGCTGTCCGTCCCGCCCGTCCGCGGGCGCGTCGGCGCCCTCGACGGGGACGTCGTCGTTCACGTCGTCCTCGCCGTCGGTCACCCTGTCCGCTCGCCACACATCCGACACTGTAGGCGGAAGCGGGCTGGCACTCTGGCAATGACCCGAGGTTTCGGACTTTCCGGACCCCGCCGACGCGCGACCGGGCGCGCCGGTGTGGTACCAACGGGGCATGGCCATCGACGACCGCACCGCCCCTCCCACCCCCACGCCGAACCGGCGTCGATCGGTCCCCGCCGAGATCTCACGCTCGTGGCTCCTCGTCGCCGGCACCGCCGCCGACCGCTTCGAGAAGGCCCAGCGGTCCCGTGCCGACCAGATCATCCTCGACATCGAGGACGCGGTGGACCCGGCGGCGAAGCCGGAGGCCCGCGGCACCGTGGCGTCCTGGCTCGCGGGCGGCGGCGAGGCCTGGGTGCGGATCAACGACGTGACGACGGACTTCTGGGCCGACGACGTCGAGGAGCTCCGGGGCCTGCCGGGGCTGCAGGGCGTGATGCTCGCGAAGACCGAGTCCCCGGCGCAGGTCACCGACACGTGGCACCGGCTCGGCGGGCAGACCCCGGTGATCGCCCTGGTGGAGTCGGCGCTCGGCATCGAGGAGTCGGTCTCGATCGCGAAGGCACAGGGCGCGTTCCGCCTGGCGTTCGGCTCGGGCGACTACCGACGCGACACCGGGACGAGCGCGGACACGCTCGCGATGGCGTACCCGCGCTCGAAGCTCGTCGTGGCCTCGCGCGTCGGTGACCTGCCCGGACCGATCGACGGCCCGACGGTGGGGTCGTCGCACCCGATCCTCCGCGAGCAGTCCCAGGTCGCGGTCTCGCTCGGGCTGACCGGCAAGCTGTGCCTCGACACCGAGCAGCTGCCGGTCATCAACGAGGTCATCTCCCCCACGCCGACCGACGTCGCCTGGGCGCAGGACTTCCTCGACGACTTCGAGGCACGGGGCCGCGTCATCCGTGACGGCTCCGACCTGCCCCGACTCGGGCGCGCGCAGAAGATCCAGCGCCTCGCACAGGCGTTCGGCGTCGAGGCGCGGTAGGACTGCAGCCATGACCTGGTCCAACGTCCCCGGCGGCCCGCCGCAGTCCTCGCCCGACCCCCGGGACCCGCAGCGCGGCGCCTGGGAGCGGGGCGGCACGACGCTCTTCCCACCCGCGAAGCTCGCCGACCGGATCTCGACCGTGCTGCTCCTGGCGTTCGGCGCGGTGATGACGATCGTCACCGCGGTCGTCGGGATCATCGCGGTCGTGTCGGCGACCGCCACGTGCGACGCCACGTCCGGGTGCACACCCGGCGGCTACCTCGGCGGGGCGGCGATCGCGGTCGGTGGCGCCTTCGTCGTCGGCGTCGCGACGCTCGTGCTGTCGATCGGCGCGTGGATCCGCCGGCGGTCGTCGTGGTGGATCGCCGCGATCGGGTTCGTGCTCGCGATCGTCGTGATCGCGTGGGGCGGCGTGGTGTTCGCGGACGCCGCCGACGGCCCGTCGGCCTCGTCCTCGGTCTCCGCGAGCGCGTAGGGCGCACGTCGCTCCGATCGGCGTAGCGTCCCCGGCATGGTGACGGTCTCGCGGACGACGGTCGCGGTGGTCGGCGGCGGCCCCGCCGGGGTCGTCCTCGGCTTGCTGCTCGCCCGCGCCGGCATCGCCGTCCGGGTCGTCGAGAAGCACGACGACTTCAACCGGGACTTCCGCGGTGACACCGTGCACGCGTCGACGATCCGGCTGCTCGACGAGCTCGGACTCGGTGCCCGCTTCCGGCGCCTGCCGCAGTCGCGCCTCGACGACTTCTCCCTGCCGATGCCGGACGGGTCACGGCTGCTGCTCGGCGACTTCTCCCGCCTGCGACCCCCGTACGACCACGTGGCGATGGTGCCGCAGTGGGACCTGCTCGACCTGCTCGTCACCGCCGCGCGCGAGGAACCGTCGTTCCGGATCTCGATGGGCCTCGCGGCGACCGGCACCATCGAGGAGAACGGGGTGGTGACGGGCGTGCACCTCCGCCCGTACCGCGATCCCGACGGCCCCGTCGAGGAGCTCCGCGCCGACGTGGTGATCGCCGCGGACGGCCGCGACTCGGTGCTCCGCGACGCCACCGGTCTCCGCCCGCGGTCGTTCCCGGTACCGTTCGACACGTGGTGGTTCCGGCTCCCCCGCGAGCCCGGCGACCAGGCCACCGCGCTCGTCCCGGCGTTCTCCGGCACGGACGTCCTGCTGAGCTTCCCCCGACCGGAACACCACCAGGTCGCGTACTTCGCCCCGAAGGGCTCGGACGCCGCGCTCCGCGCCGAGGGGCTGGCGTCCTTCCGGGAACGCGTCGCCAGGCTCCGACCGGACTTCGCCGACCGGGTGGACGCGATCGCCTCGATGGACGACGTGCACGTGCTCGACGTCCGGATGGACCGGCTCCCCCGGTGGTGGCGTCCGGGGCTGCTCTGCATCGGCGACGCCGCGCACGCCATGTCCCCCGCGGGCGGCGTCGGCATCAACCTGGCGGTGCAGGACGCCGTCGCGACGGCCGCGGTCCTGGCCCCGGCGCTCGGGCGCGGACTCCGCGGCGCAGCCCTCGACGGCACCCTCGCCGCCGTGCAGCGTCGCCGGACCCCACCGGCGGTCGTGGTGCAGGCGGCGCAGGCGGTGCTGCACCGGGTGGTGTTCGCCCGGGCCTTCGCGGGTGCGCTCCGGGACGGGCCGCCCCTGCTCCCCGTCCTGCTCGCCCGGTACGTGCCGCCGGTGCGGGGGCTCTACGCGCGGGGGATCGCCTTCGGTCCGCTCCCCGAGCACGCACCCTCGTGGGCGCGACGTCCGACGGTGTGACCGGCCCCTGACGCACCTGGGCGCGTGCACGCCCCTCCGGCGCATGCTGGGGGCATGAAGCAACGAGTCATCGGAGACGTGTCGGTCAGTGCCATCGGACTGGGCGGCATGCCCATGTCCATCGAGGGGCGTCCGGACGAGCGGCAGGCGGTCGCGACGATCCACGCGGCGCTCGAAGCGGGCGTGACGCTCATCGACACCGCCGACGCCTACCACCTGGCCGCCCACGACGAGGTGGGGCACAACGAGGAGCTCATCGCCAAGGCCGTGCGCGGCTTCCACGGCGACACCTCGGACGTCCTCATCGCCACCAAGGGCGGACACCTCCGCCCGGAGCCCGGCGCCTGGGCCCAGGACGGCCGTCCCGAGTACCTCAAGGAGGCCGCGAAGGCCTCGGCGAAGCGCCTCGGAGTCGACGCGGTCGGGCTCTACCAGTTCCACCGTCCCGACCCGGCCGTGCCGTACGCCGACTCGATCGGCGCGCTCGCCGAGCTCCTCGACGAGGGCGTCATCCGGATGGCCGGCATCTCGAACGCCGATCCCGACCAGATCCGCACGGCGAACGAGGTCCTCGGCGGTCGGCTCGCCTCGGTGCAGAACCAGTTCTCCCCGAAGTTCCGTTCGAGCGAACCGGAACTCGCGCTGTGCGACGAGCTCGGCATCGCGTTCCTGCCGTGGAGCCCCCTCGGCGGCATCGCGAACGCCGCGACCCTCGGCACCGCCTACGAGGACTTCGCCACCATCGCCCGCGACCGCGGCGTCACCCCGCAGGTCGTCGCGCTGGCGTGGGAGCTGCAGAAGAGCGACGTCGTCGTCCCGATCCCCGGCGCCTCGCGGCCGCAGTCGATCCTCGACTCGGTGACTGCCGCGACGGTCAAGCTCCGTCCGGAGGACGTCGCCCGCCTGGACGCGTCGCGACCGGCGGCTGCGTAGACGACGCGACCCGCGCCTCCAGGACGGTCCGTGACGGTCCAGGAGGCGCGGGTCGCGCGCGCGTGTCGGCCAGCGTCAGGACTGGCAGACCTGCTGGAACTCCTTGCCGGTGGTCTCCAGCTTCTGGAGGCCCTCGGTGAAGCCGGAGCTCGACAGCGCGGACGGGTCCTTCGAGGCGGCGAGCTCCTTCGTCATGCCGACGAAGTCCGAGAAGGCGCCGGCGAACGCATCGGTCTTCGGCTTCACCTCGGTGTTCGTCACCTTGTCGGCGCTCTCCTTCAGCGTGGCGTCGAACTCGTCGAGCTTCGCCATCGCGGCCTGCGGGTCGCTCTGCAGCTCGGTGAGCTGCGACTGCATGCCCTTGGTGGCGTCGGTGACCTCGGTCGTGAACAGCTTGCATGCCTCGGCCTTGGTCTGGGTCGCGGTCGGCGTCGACTCGGCGGCCGTCGTGGCGTCGGACCCCGAACCCGAGCCGCCGGCCGAGCAGCCGGTGAGGAGTGCGACGGCGATGACGGCCGTGGTGAGCGAGACGAGTTTCGTGCGCATGGTGATGGTCCCCCGGAGATCGTGCCCGCGACCCCGGACGGGGTGCGGATCCGCATCGAGGCTACATGGGAGACGCACAGGAGGGACGGGCCCACGGGGACGGCTCACCGGCCCTGAGTACCGTCGGGTGCATGCGAGCGATCACCTCCGAGCACGGCACCCTCGACCTGCACGACGTCCCGGACCCGGTCCCCGGCGCCGGTGCGGTCCTGATCGAGGTCGCCGCCGCCGGCGTGAACAACGCCGACCTGCAGCAGGCCGCCGGCAACTACCCGCCGCCGCCCGGTGCCTCCGACGTCCTCGGGCTCGAGGTGTCCGGCGTGGTCCGCGCGCTCGGTGACGGCGTCGACGGGTTCGCCGTCGGCGACCGGGTCTGCGCCCTGCTGTCCGGCGGCGGCTACGCGTCGCTCGTCGTCGCCCCGGCCACCCAGGTGCTGCCGGTCCCGGACGGGGTCGACCTCATCGCGGCCGCCGGGCTGCCGGAGGCCGCGTGCACGGTGTACTCGAACGTCGGCATGCTCGCCGGGCTCCGACCGGGGCAGACCCTGCTCGTGCACGGCGGCACCGGCGGGATGGGGTCGCACGCGGTGCTCTGGGCGAAGGCGCTCGGCGCTCGGGTCGTCGCCACGTCCGGCGGCGAGCGGAAGGTCCGGGCGTCACGGGAGCTCGGCGCCGACCTCGTGGTGGACCACCGCACCGAGGACTTCGTCGCGCGCACGCTCGCGTTCACCGACGGCCGCGGGGTCGACGTGGTGCTCGACGTCGTCGGACCCGACTACCTGGCGCGGAACCTCGAGGTCCTCGCCCCGAACGGGCACGTCGCCGTGATCGCCTCGGGCAGCGGGAGCACTGCCGAGCTCGACCTCGGCGCGATGATGCGGAAGCGGGCGACGATCAGCGCGACGACGCTCCGTGCCCGCCCCCTCGACGAGAAGGCCGCGATCGTCGAGGCCGTCCGGCGCGACGTCTGGCCGTTCGTCGCCGACGGCCGGGTGCGTCCGGTGGTCGACTCGGTCCTGCCCCTCGACCAGGCCGCCGAGGCCCACCGCCGGGTCCGCGACGGCGAGGTCGTCGGGAAGGTGCTGCTGACGCCCTAGGCGCGGTCAGGCGTGGACGCGGGCGAGGAACGCGACGAGGGCCGGGTGCTGCGGCGCGTCGAGGACGTCGGCGGGGGCGCCCTGCTCCACGACCTCGCCGCGGTGCAGGAACACGATCCGGTCCGCCACGTTCCGCGCGAAGTGCATCTCGTGCGTGGTCATCAGGATCGTCGATCCCTGACGCTTGAGCTCGGTGACGAGGTCGAGCACCTCGCCGACGAGCTGCGGGTCGAGGGCGCTCGTGACCTCGTCGAGCAGCAGGAGCTCGGGGTCGGACGCGATCGCCCGGACGATGGCGACGCGCTGCTGCTGCCCGCCGGAGAGCCGGTCCGGGTACGCCCCGGCGAAGTCGGCGAGACCGATCCGGTCGAGCAGCCGCCGCGCGGTCGCCTCGGCCGAGGCCTTGCCGACGCCGTGCACCTGTCGCGAGGCGAGCGTCACGTTGTCGAGCACGCTCATGTGCGGGAACAGGTTGAACTGCTGGAACACGACGCCGATCCGCGCCCGGGTCGCGTCGACGTCGATCCGCGGGTCCGCGATGTCCGTGCCCTGCAGCAGGATCTCGCCGTCGTCGATGCCCTCGAGCAGGTTGACCGTCTTGAGGAGGGTCGACTTGCCGGAGCCGGACGCGCCGATGACGCAGATGACCTCGTGGCGGTGCACCGCCAGGTCGATCCCGCGCAGCACCTCGTGCTCACCGAAGGACTTGCGCACCCCGCGCAGCTCGAGGACGCGAGCCGACGTGTCGGGCGCGACCCGCGCCTCCTGGCTGACCTCGCTCACACGGTCCCTCCGATCTGCTCACGGCGCTGCTGCCGGCGCGCGATCGCGTCCGTGACGCGGATCAGCGGCAGGCTGATCAGCACGAACAGCAGACCGGCGACGAAGTACGGCGTGAAGTTGTAGGTCTCCGCCTGGGCGATCTGTGCCGACCGGACGGCGTCGACGGCGCCGAGGATCGACACGAGGCCGACGTCCTTCTGCATCGAGACGAAGTCGTTCATGAGCGCGGGGGTGACCTTGCGGATCGCCTGCGGGAGCACGACCAGGCGCAGGGTCTTCGCGTGCGACAGCCCCAGCGACCGGGCCGCGAGACGCTGCGACGGGTGCACGGCCTCCATGCCGGCGCGGAGCACCTCGGCGATGTACGACGAGTACGTCAGGATGATCGCGATCGTGCCCCAGACCTCGGCGGGCAGGCGGGGGAAGACCCCGAGCCCCGGGATCCCGTAGCCGACCAGGTACAGCACGATGATGAGCGGCAGACCGCGGAACAGGTCGGTGTACCCGGTGGCGAGCATCCGCAGCGGGAAGAACACC
>NZ_BACZ01000772.1 GCF_000333375.1 Curtobacterium sp. B18 | reverse complement strand
GTCCGGCGTGGTCCGCGGGCTCCGTGTGCGCGAGGCGCAGGCGCGCTGCCCCGAACTCGTCCTGCAGCCCTACGACGACGCGCTCGACCACCGGGCGTTCGAGCCGGTCATCCGCGCGGTCGAGGCGGCGGTCCCCGGGGTCGAGGTCCTCCGGCCGGGCACCCTCGCGCTGCGCTCCCGCGGGCCGGCACGGTACTACGGCGGTGAGCGTGCCGCGGCGGCGACCCTCGCCGGGATCGCTGCCGACCACGGCGCCCCGGGTGTGCGAGCCGGCGTCGCGGACACCCCGTTCGCCGCCGAACAGGCCGCCCGGGCACGCCCGGCCCGGCCAGGGGAACGGGTCCGGATCGTGCCCGTCGACGGCTCGGCCCCGTTCCTGGCCGGGTTGCCGCTCGGGGTGCTCGGCGACGCCGACCTCGCGATGCTGCTCGGGCGCCTCGGCATCCAGACCCTCGGCGAGTTCGCCGCGTTGGCGGACGAGCAGGTGCGTGACCGGTTCGGACTCGCCGGAGCGTTCCTGCACCGGCTCGCGGGCGGACGTGACCCGCGAGAGGTCGCGGCGCGGGCGGTCCCGCCGGAACTCCGGGTCGAGGCGTCGTTCGAACCCCCGCTCGACCGCGCCGACCAGATCGCCTTCGCGTTCCGACGCTCCGCCGACGACTTCGCCGCACGCCTGCGGGCCGCAGGGCTCGTCGCCACGACGATCCGGGTCGGCATCGTCGACGAGCGGGACATCCTGCTCGAGCGCACGTGGGTGCACCCGCGCTGGTTCGACGCCGCCGACGTGGTGGACCGGGTCCGCTGGCAGCTCGCCGGCGGGGTGGACCCGACCGGGCTCGAGGCGCCGGTGGTGCAGGTGGTGCTCGAGCCGGTCGCGGTCGACGACATGGCGAACCACGAACGCGGACTCTGGGGGACCGGGCCGGACGAACGGGTCCACCACGGGCTCGCCCGCGTGCAGGGACTCGTCGGCCACGACGGGGTGGTCACGCCGCGCATCGGCGGTGGGCGCACCCTGGCCGAACGCGTGGTGCTCGTGCCGTGGGGTGACGCCCCCGTCGGTGGCGAGCGTGCCCTCGCGACCGTCCGCGACCGGCCATGGCCCGGCAAGCTGCCGGGGCCGCCGCCGGCGACCGTGCTCGACCGTCCGCGCCCGGTGGACGTCGTGACCGGTGACGGCGGCACCGTCGACGTCGACGACCGCGGCGTCCTCACCGGGGTGCCCGAGCGGTTCCGTGCCGAGGGGGAGCGCGGCGGCCGGTTCGACGCCGTGACGGCCTGGGCCGGACCGTGGCCGCTCGTGGTGCGCTGGTGGGAAGCCGGTGGCCGGCGACTCCACCGGCTGCAGCTCGTCGACGCCGACGGCCGGGCGTGGTACCTCGTGCTCGCCGACCACCGCTGGTGGGCCGAGGCGGTGGCGACGTGACCGCCAGGACGGGGGAGTGCTGATGGGGTACAGCAACCCGCCGATCCCGTGGTCCCAGTTCGAACGCGCCCTGTCCGACAAGCGGAGCCCCGGCAGCGCGCACGCCGGTGACGGCGGGGACAGCCCCGCGTGGTCCCGCAAGCGCGAGCCGTACACCCCGACGCCCCCGCCGGTGCAGGACGGTGCGAACGTGCCGGTCGTGCCGTACGCCGAGCTGCACGCGCACTCGACGTTCAGTTTCCTCGACGGTGCGAGCGGTCCGGAACAGCTCTTCGAAGAGGCCGCGCGACTGCACCTGCACGGGCTCGCGCTCACCGACCACGACGGCTTCTACGGTGCCGCGCGCATGGCCGAGGTGGCCGAGGCCTACCCGACGGTCGCCACGGTGTACGGCACCGAGCTGTCCCTCGGGCTGACCGAACCGCAGAACGGCGTGCCCGACCCCGAGGGCACGCACCTGCTCCTGCTGGCCGACGGGCAGGACGGGTACCACCGGCTCGCCGGCGCCGTCACCCGCGCACACCTGGCGGCCGGCGCCGAGAAGGGTCGTCCCCGGTACGACCTCGACGACCTCGCCGCACGGTCGGACGGGCACTGGCGGGTCCTGACCGGGTGTCGCAAGGGCGCCGTCCGGCAGGCGCTCGAGCGCGGGGGCGATTCCGCCGCCGAGGACGCACTGCGCGCCCTGCTCGACCGGTTCGGTACGGCCGGTGTCGTCGTCGAGCTCATCGACCACGGCGACCCGATGGACACCGCACGGAACGACGCCCTCGCCGCCCTCGCCACCAAGCACGCCCTGCCGGTGGTGGCCACGGGCAACGTGCACTACGCAACCCCCGACCGGTTCCCGGTGGCGACCGCCCTCGCCGCGGTCCGGGCACGGCGCAGCCTCGACGAGATCGACGGGTGGCTGCCGGCCGCCCCCACGGCGTACCTCCGTTCCGGGGCGGAGATGACCCGGCGGTTCGCCCGCTACCCGGGGGCCGTCGAGTACAGCGTCGAACTCGCCGACGAGCTCGGGTTCCGGCTGAAGACGGTCAAGCCCGGACTGCCGGACATCGACGTCCCCGACGGGTTCACCACGATGTCCTGGCTGCGGGAGCTCACCTGGCGGGGTGCCCGGCGGTTCTACCCCGGCAGCGCCGACGGTGTCGACCCGCACAAGCGCGAGCGCATCGAGCGCGAGCTCTCGGTGATCGAGGACAAGGACTTCCCCGGGTACTTCCTCATCGTGCGGGACATGGTGCAGTACGCCCGCGAACGCGGCATTCTCTGCCAGGGCCGCGGCTCGGCGGCGAACTCGGCGGTCTGCTACCTGCTCGAGATCACCGCGGTCGACTCGATCCGGTACGGGTTGCCGTTCGAGCGCTTCCTGTCGGCCATGCGCGACGAGGAACCCGACATCGACGTCGACTTCGACTCCGACCGCCGCGAAGAGGTCATCCAGTACGTCTACGAGAAGTACGGCCGGTTCAACGCCGCCCAGGTCGCGAACGTCATCACCTACCGGCCGAAGGGTGCCGTCCGCGACATGGCGAAGGCGCTCGGCCACAGCCCGGGGCAGCAGGACGCCTGGTCGAAGCAGGTCGAACGCTGGGGGTCGGTGACCGAGAGCCAGGACCACGACATCCCGGACGCCGTGGTCGACATGGCCCAGCAGGTCCTCGGGTTCCCGCGGCACCTCGGCATCCACTCCGGCGGCATGGTGCTCACCGACCGGCCCGTCGGCGAGGTCGTGCCGATCGAGCACGCCCGCATGGACGGCCGCACGGTGCTGCAGTGGGACAAGGACGACTGCGCGTACATGGGGCTCGTGAAGTTCGACATGCTCGGACTCGGCATGCTCGCCGCGCTGCAGTACTCGTTCGACCTCGCCGCCGAGCACTGCGGGGAGCGGTGGGACATGCACTCCATCCCGAAGGAGGAGCAGGGCGTCTACGACCAGCTGTGCCGGGCGGACACCATCGGGGTGTTCCAGGTGGAGTCCCGCGCGCAGATGGGGACGCTGCCCCGACTGCTGCCGCGACGGTTCTACGACCTCGTGATCGAGGTCGCCCTGGTGCGCCCCGGCCCGATCCAGGGCGGCGCGGTCCACCCCTACATCCGGCGACGCACGGGCGAGGAACCGATCACCTACATCCACCCGTCGCTCGAACCGGTACTCGAACGGACCCTCGGGGTCCCGCTGTTCCAGGAACAGCTCATGCAGATGGCGATCGCGGTGGGCGGGTGCTCGGGGGACGACGCCGACCTGCTCCGGCGTGCGATGGGGTCGAAGCGTGGGCACGAGAAGATCGACCGGCTCCGCGAGAAGCTCTACGCCGGGATGGCCGCGAACGACATCCACGGCGAGGACGCCGACGCCATCTACGCGAAGATCCAGGCGTTCGCGAACTTCGGGTTCGCCGAGAGCCACTCGATCAGCTTCGCGCTCATCGTCTACGCGAGCGCGTGGATGCGGCTGCACTACCCCGGAGCCTTCCTCGCCGCCCTGCTCCGCGCCCAGCCCATGGGCTTCTACTCACCGCAGACCCTGGTGGCCGACGCCCGTCGACACGGGGTGACGGTGCTCCGTCCGGACATCCTGCGCTCCGGCGTGGACGCCACGCTCGAGCCACTGGTCGGCTCCCGCGACGGTGCCGACACGGCCGTGGCCGGCGGCGGCCCAGGAGGCGCGACGCGCGTCCGCGCGACGGGTCACGACGACTGCCTGGCCGAGGAACAACCCCCGGTGCTGCCGTTCGACAAGGCTGCGCCCGACGACACGGCGCAGCACCGGCGGGACGGCGCCTTCGCGGTCCGTCTCGGCCTCGCCGAGGTCTCGTCGCTCGGCCGGAAGAGTGCCGAGAAGATCGTCGCCGAGCGGGACGCCCACGGTCCCTACACCGACATGTCCGACCTCGCCCGGCGGGTGGGGCTGACCACGGCGCAGCTCGAGGCGCTCGCCGCGGCCGACGCCTTCGCGTCGATCGGGGTCGACCGTCGCGGTGGCATGTGGTCGGCGGCACAGGCGGCAGCCGAGCGCCCCGACCAGCTGCCCGACACGCAGGTGACGGTGCAGCCACCGCTGTTCGGGCAGATGACGAGCGGCGACGTCCTCATCGCGGACATGTGGTCGACGGGGATGACGACGGACGACCACCCCGTCCGGCACGTGCGGGGTGGCCTCGTCGCCCGCGGGGTGCTGAGCGTCCAGGACACCGCCACGGCCGAGACCGGACGCCGGGTCGAGGTCGGCGGGATCGTGACGCACCGGCAGCGACCGGCGACGGCGTCCGGCATCACGTTCATGAACGTCGAGGACGAGACCGGGCTGGTGAACGTGATCTGCAGCGTCGGGGTGTGGGGACGGTACCGGCGCGTCGCACGAGAGGCACCTGCGGTGATCGTGCGGGGGATCCTCGAGCGGTCACCGGACGGGGTGGTGAACCTGGTGGCCGACCGGATCGAACACCTCTCCCTGTCGGTCCGCACGCGGTCGCGGGACTTCCAGTGAGCGGCCCAGAGCGGCCCGGAGCGGCTCGAGCGGGACGTGCCCGGCCGGTCAGCGGACCTCGGGGATGCGGATCGTGACCTCGAGCCCGCCGGAGCGCACGTTCCGGAGCGACGCCGTCCCGCCGGCACGCTCCGCGACGGCCCGGACGATCGCGAGACCGAGCCCGGAACCACCAGGCAGCGGGATCGCACCGGTCGCGGGGTCCGGGTTCGGGCGGGACTTCCGGGCCTCGTCGGGGCGGGTGAACCGGTCGAAGGCGACGGGGATGAACGACTCCGGGACGCCGGGGCCGTCGTCCGTGATCTGCAGGATGCCCTCGCCGCCAGCGCTGCGCCACGAGACGAAGACGCCACCGCCGCGGGGGAGCGCCGACACGGCGTTGCCGGCGATGTTCGTGACGAGCTGCGCCATGCCGCCGGTGTCGAGTCGGTACCGCGGTTCGTCGGTGTCGCCGCCGGTGTCCGGGCCCGGACCCGCGACCGGGGCCTCCAGGTCGAAGTCCACGGTGATGTCCTTGGCGGAGGCGATCAGGCGGACGCGGTCGACGGCGCTCATGACCTCGTCGCCGAGGTCGGACCACCCGGTCGGCTGCTGTTCGGCGCCGTCCTGCTCACGACGCTCCGACTCCTCGATGCGGGACAGCGCCAGCAGGTCGTTCGCCAGGCGGGACAACCGCGCGACGCTGAGCTTCGCGCGTTCGATGTGCGCCGCGAGCGCGGCCGCGTCGTCACCGTCGAGCGACGCCAGGTCGAGCTGGGTCGTGAGGATGGCCAGCGGGGTGCGGAGCTCGTGGCTCGCGTCCGAGACCATCTGGCGCTCGCGCTCGGTCGCCTGGCGGGTACGGGCGAGGAAGGCGTTCAGGGTGGTCGCGAGGGACGCGAGCTCGTCCTCGGCGGGACCGACCGGCAGCTCCGCACGCTCGGGGGCGACGGAGAGGCGTTCGGCTTCGCGACGCATGCGGTTCACGGGCCGGAGCGCGGCGGTCGCGAGCGCCCACGACGCGACGCCGAACGCGACGAGGATCGCGAGTCCGGTCAGCGACAGCGTCGAGGTCAGGTCGTCGACGACGATCGCCTCGGCCTGCGAGTTGCGCGCCGCCACGACGGTCCACCGCCCCGCCTGGTTGACGGGGTGCTCCACGACGACGCGGTACTGCGACCCGGAGACGTTGATGACCGAGGTGCCGGCCTTGGTCGAGGTCAGGCTGCCGAGGGCCCGCTCGACCTTCGTCGGCATGGTCGACAGGGCGATCTTGCCCGAGGGCGACACGACCGCGACGAGCTGCAGGTTCCCGGGCGGTGACAGGTCGGGGTTGCTGTCGACCTCGAGCGTCGCCACGTACGGGTCGGCGTCGGCGTCGAGCAGGGTGCGGGTGGCACTGGCGACGACGCTCACGACCTGGAAGCGCATGACGAGCACGAGCAGCACGATGACCACCGCCGCGATCGCCGTCGACCCGATGGTGATCCGAGCCCGGAGCGAGAGGTTCCGCAGCGGACGGATCAGGCCACGCCCGGGACCGGTCACGCCCCGAGCAGATCGAGCCGGTAGCCGCGGCCGCGCACGGTCGAGATGGCGACGGTCGCCTCGTGCGAGGTCAACTTCTTGCGGAGGTACGAGATGTACTGCTCGACGACGTTCGGATCGACGTGCTGCGAGCCGTCCCAGACCTCCTCGAGGATCTTCGGGCGGTCGACCACCGTGCCCACGGACCGCGCGAGCAGGCGGAGGAGGGCGAACTCGGTGGGGCTGACGGCGACCCGCTGGCCCTTGATCATGATGCGACGGGCCTCGGAGTCGATCGCCACGTCGCCCACCTCGATGGTCCGCGGGGCGCCGGCGGACTCCCGGCGGCCGAGCGCGCGGAGACGGGCGGTCAGCTCGGCGAAGGCGAACGGCTTCGTGAGGTAGTCGTCGGCACCGGCGTCGAGGCCGAACACCCGGTCGTCCACGGCGTCACGTGCGGTGACGAGGAGGATCCGCACGGGGTCCTCGCGCTCGCGGATGCGTCGGGCGAGCTCGAAACCGGACATGCCCGGCATCATGACGTCCACGACGGCCAGGTCGAACGCCTGGTCGCCGAGGGCGATCAGCGCCTCGACCCCGTTCTCGACCGCGGTGACGCGGTACCCCTCTGCCGCGAGCCCACGCTCCATGAGCGCACGCATCTCGTCATCGTCCTCGACCACCAACAGGCGCATAGCGACCTCCTCGACCCCATGGTGGCATCGAACCTGTACACGCGGGAGATCCCACGGCCGATCTCGCTGAATCTCGTCACAGTCACGGCGGACGGACAGGTAGAACGGTCTGTCCCCCGTTCGTGGGACATGAGGACTGCTTGCTTCGTTGCTATGCTCACGCACCGGAGGAGACGTACCCGACGTCGAGTCCGCACTGGGGGCACCATGAACGACATGCCGGAACACCCGGCCCTCGTCCGTCTGCGTGCCGAGCTCGACGCCGCCTGGAAGGGCATCGGCGCGCTCGGTGACATGGAGGACGTCAGCCGCGACCGTGTGGTCGCCGAGCTCCGGGCGGCCGTCCCGGACGTCGCGAGCCTGGCCGCTCGCGCGGCGGGGGCGGACCTCGTCGTCGCCGAGATCTGTCGGTTCGCCGAAGCCGAGGTGGTCGCGACCGACTCCACGGTCCCGACGGCGACGATCTGGGACGACATCGTGCACTCCGCGGCCGAGGCCGCGTCCGCCGCGCGCTGACCCGAGACGTCCCGTCAGTCGTCCTCGCCGAGGAGCTCCTCGCGCACGCGCCGGATGTCCTCGAGCAGCGCGCCGATCAGGATCCAGTGCCGTGAGTTCGGGCGGATCACCTCGAGGGGTGCGGTGAGCGCCGGCTCGACGACGTCCTCGTCGTGCTGCGGCGTGACCGTCGCCGACGACCGCGGCCGGGGCGCTCCGGCGGTCGACACCGGCACCTCCTTGGCCGCGACGCGGGCACTGAGCGCCCGGACGTCCGCCCCGATCCGGGCGACCTCCGTGGCGATGCTGCCGACGACCGGGTCGGCGCGGAGGTCCGGTGCCGTGTTGTCCTGGATCGCACGGGTCATGCCGGTCACCCGGGTGACGAGCACGCGCAGGTGCTCGGCCACGACGATGTCCTCGTCGAGGACGGTCCGGTGCCGACCGCCGCGCGGGTTCATGGTGAGGGACTCGCGGGCCGCGGTGAGCGAGGCCTCGGCGCGGGCGTGCTGCTGCCGGAGGGCCCGGGCCTGCAGCAGGGCCTCGTGCCAGCGCTCCGCGTCCCAGCCCTCGGTGAGCCCGATCGCGACGCGCTCGAACGCCGCGGCGGTGTCGCGTGCGAGTCGTGCGACCGCGAGGTGCGCCGGCCCGAGCAGCACGGGCGGCACGATGACCGCGTTCACGATGAGAGCGACGACCGCACCGAGCACGGTCTCGAGGATCCGGTCCGCCGAGTAGTTCGGCGTGACGACGCCCGCGGTGAGCACGAGCATCCCGCTGATGCCGACCTGCGTCGCCGAGGTCGGGGTGAGCCGCAGCGCCCACGCGATGAGGATCGCGAGGACGATCACGAGCAGGACGACCCAGACGGTGTCGCCGAGCAGCAGGTGGAACCCGGTGGCGAGCACGACCCCGAGGACGACCCCGGCGCTCCGCTCGAGGCCCTTGACGAACGACTGGTTGATGCTCGGCTGCACGACGAGCAACGCGGCGATGGCGGCGAACGTCGGGAACGGCCCGTCGATGAGCACCCGGCAGAGCAGTACGGCCGCGACCACCGCGACCGCGGTCTTGACGACCTGCAGGAACGGCGTGCGACTGGAGCTGCGGAGACGCGCGACCGGGTTCACGACGACCACGGTAGCCACGGTGCGCGCGCCGAGCCGTGCACGAACGCGACGAATCCCGTCCGGTCCGGTTGACTGGTCTCGTGTGGCCCAACCACGAGCGCGTCATCCCGCAGGCCTTCGCCGGCTCCGGGACCTCCGTCGTGGCCGCACGCGCCCACTCGGTCGAGCCCTCGGGCAACGGCTACCTGTACGGCTACGAGGTCGACACGGTGGACCGGAACGGCCAGCGCGCCACCGTCCTCACCTACGTCGACACGGGTGGGACCCACGACCAGAACAGCGCCATCGTCACGGACCCCGCGACGGGGGAGCCGGTGTCGGTGTGGGCGTACCCGAACGATCCCGGGCTGCCCGTCCTGCCCCAGGTGACCTACCGTGACGCGGTCGCCGAGCTCCTGACGACCCTCGGCATGCCGGTGACCGACCCGACGCTGACCGTGGCGGCCTACCGTCCGGGCAAGCGCGCCGTGGTCCGGGTCGACGCGGCCGAGGGGACCCTGTTCCTCAAGGTGGTGCGCCCCCACCGGGTTGCCCCGATCGAGCGGTCGCACGGGCAGTTCGTCGCGGCCGGGCTCCCGGTGCCCCGGGTCCTGTCGAGCCGCGGGGACGGCCTGCTCGTGCTCGAGCGCATCCGCGGGGTCCCGGCGGGCAGCCGCATCCTCGAGATCGCGGACGACCCGCGGTTCGTCGCCTCGCTGGCGGCACTCACCGGCCGCATCGCGACGGTCCCGATGACGCAGCAGGCCCGCGCCGACGCGATGGACCACGCCGACTGGCACCGCCGCACCCTCGTCGCCGCGCTGCCGCAGGACGCCGAGGAGATCGACACCCTGTACGACGCCATCGGCCGGCGCTCGATCGGCTGGGCCGCGGCGACGAAGCAGGTCGTGCACGGTGACCTCCACCTCGAGCAGGTCTTCGTCGACGAGGACGAGCCCTGGCGGATCTCCGGCCTGCTCGACATCGACACGGCCGGCTGGGGCTACCCGGTGCGCGACATCGGTGCCGTGGTCGCGCACCTCGTCGTCACCGGACTCTGGCACCGCTCCCGCGGGGACGCGGACCGCGGAGCCGCCGCGGAGCGCCTCGCCGACGCCGTCGCGCGCGACTGGGTCGCGCGGAACCCCGACCAGTCCGACCGGATCGGTCCGGCGATCGGTGCACAGCTCCTCGCGCACGCCGGTGGCCAGGCGACGACCGGTTCGGCGAACGGGATCCAGACGGCGGAGCAGCTGCTCGCGGCGACGCAGGCCGCCCTCGCCGAGGCGACGCCGGTCGTGCCGTCCGACGGCCTCGTCCGTCCGCGGTCCGCACCCCAGCTCTGACGACGGCGCGCGTCCGTCGGCTCCACGGCGGACGGGCGGTGCGGTCGCTCGCGACGCGACCGCGCACCGGACGGGAGGCGCGGGTCGGGCCCGCACCGCGCCTCCCGTCCGACAGGTGGGGACGACCGACCGCACGGCGCGACGCGCGCGGGCGTCGCCGAGTCGCCTCCGTCGGTGGTCGGGGAGTAAACTGAACGCGCACGCACCGCGTTCCCGCGTGCCGCGTCGATTCCGGACGCAGCAGTCGGTCGCTTGACCGGCGTGGGAGCCGGATCCGTGACGGTCCCGAGGGGGCCGCACGTGCGTGTGACGGCGCCGGATCCCGGCGCGGACCGTCCTGTCCGGTACCCACGCGGTGGCCGAGGGGAACGGTCCGCGGGACTCCTCGTCCCGAGGCGGGGACCGGCGAAGCGGCGGGCCACGGTGGCCCCCGGACACCGGAGCCGTGCCAGGCACCGGTTCAGGACTTCCGCCCCGCGGGGCGGCTCGCTCGCACGGACGGGCGGAACAGGAGGAGCGTTGGCTCGATCAGGCACCCGGCGTGCTGCCGGCGGGACGCGGACCGCGTCGCGTCGCACCAGGCCGCTCGACAACGACGGCGTCATCCCCGTCCTCGCCCGCGCGGTGCGCGAGGTCGAGGCGGCGGCACAGCGCGGACCGCTCAAGGCGTCGAACCGTTCGAAGTTCCAGGCGGTCGCCCTGCTCATGCGCGAGGAACGCGCACGGGTCAAGGCGGACACCGAACTCACCGACTCGCAGCGCGCCGAGCAGCTCAAGCGGCTCGACGGCGTCGCGACCATCCTCGCGAAGACGGCGGCTCGGGACACCAGCGTGATCCAGCTCCTCACCGAGGAGGCATCGGTCAGTGAGACGACCCGCACCGTCAAGCGGGACATGATGATCGCGGGCGGCATGGAGCTGCAGCCCGAGGAGCTCGTCATCGCGGCGGAGCCCTCGCCGGTGGTCGAGACCCCGGTCCGCGCGGTCGTGCCGCAGGCGGTCGTGCAGCGACAGCTCGCGAACCCGTTCCTGCCCCCGGACTTCGCCCTCGCCGACCAGCCCGTCGCCCACCCGCGACGCCTGGCGAACTGGGAGCTGTTCGGTCCGCTCTTCAAGTCGTTCGAGTACGGCGCCGGTGGTGGTGCGGCGACGATGCCGCTGCCCGAGCCCACGACGCTGCACTCCAAGTCCGGCACCACGCTCATGAAGCACCAGGCGGAGCTCATCGCCGCGGCCGCGGAGGGGCACCGCACCTTCCTGCTGGCCGACGAGCCCGGTCTCGGCAAGACCGCGCAGTCGCTGCTCGCCGCCGAGGCCGCGAACGCGTTCCCGCTGCTGGTCGTCGTGCCGAACGTCGTCAAGACGAACTGGAAGCGCGAGGCCGCCCGCTGGGTCCCGAACCGCACCGCCACGGTCATCCACGGCGACGGGGACGACCTCGACGGGTTCGCCGACATCGTCATCGTGAACTACGAGATCCTCGACCGGCACGCCGGGTGGCTCGGGAACTTCGGGTTCAAGGGCATGGTCGTCGACGAGGCGCACTTCATCAAGAACAAGGACTCGCAGCGCTCGAGGTTCGTGCTGCAGCTCGCCGAGGCGATCCGGTCGCGCACGGCCGCGCCGCTGCTGATGGCCCTCACCGGCACGCCGCTGATCAACTCGGTCGAGGACTTCCGGACCATCTGGGAGTACCTCGGCTGGATCGACGACAAGAAGCCCCGCGCGAAGCTCATGAACGAGCTCGAGGAGATCGGCCTGACGCCGGCCGACCCCGGGTTCTTCGTCGAGGCGCGCAAGGCCGTCATCGACCAGGGCATCGTCCGACGCCGCAAGGTGGACGTCGCGGCGGACATCCCCGCGCGTCGCATCGCCGACATCCCCGTCGAGCTCGACGGCGAAGAGGGCCGCTCGATCCGCGACGCCGAGCGCGAGCTCACCGCGAAGCTCGTCAAGCGGTACCACCAGGCGCTCGACGCCCGCACCGGGCAGGACCCGGTCGTCGGCATCGACCACAAGCTCGTGCGGCAGGTCGCGCGCTGGGAGCTCGAGGACCAGGACGCCTCGGCCACCGGCGAGAACGTGTTCTCGATGGTGCGGCGGATCGGGCGGGCCAAGGCGCAGCTCGCGGCGGACTACGCGGCGCAGCTCGCCTCGAACGTCGGCAAGGTCGTCTTCTTCGCCAAGCACCTGGACGTCATGGACCAGGCGGAGGAGGTCTTCGCACGTCGGGGCCTCCGCACCGCGACCGTCCGGGGCGACCAGACGCCGGCGCAGCGCACGGCCGAGATCGACTCCTTCGTGAACGACCCCGACGTCGCCGTGATCGTCTGCTCGCTCACCGCGGCGGGCGTCGGCCTCAACCTGCAGGTGTCGTCCAACGTCGTGCTCGCCGAGCTGTCGTGGACGAGCGCCGAGCAGACCCAGGCGATCGACCGCGTGCACCGCATCGGGCAGGAGGAGCCCGTGACGGCGTGGCGCATCATCGCCGCACAGACGATCGACACCAAGATCGCCGAGCTCATCGACTCGAAGGCGTCCCTGGCCGCCCGCGCGCTCGACGGTTCGGACGAGGAGGTCGTCGACTCCGGCGACATCCAGCTCGACGCCATGGCGGCGCTGCTGACCGAGGCACTCGGGGGCTAGGCCCCTCGCGCCCTGCTACGAACCACGAAACCGACATCGAACCGGGGCTTCGGCCTGGTTCGATGTCGGTTTCGTGGTTCGGCGTGGGCGCCCCGCGGCGTCAGATGCGCGACTGGACCTCGGCGAGCGAGGGGTTCGTCGCCGTGCTGCCGTCCGGGAACACCAGCGTCGGCACGGTCTGGTTGCCGCCGTTGACCTCGGCGACGAGCTCGGCCGTGCCGGGCGTCTGCTCGATGTCGACCTCGGTGAAGGGCACGCCGGCCTTCGACATCTGGTTCTTCAGCCGCGCGCAGTAGCCGCACCAGGAGGTCGTGAACATCGTGACGCCGCCGGCCTCGGGGGTGAACTGTTCGCGGGTGATCGTGTCGCTCATGCGAGCAGGCTAACCCGACTTCCTGGACGGGCTTGACGGCCTTGTTCTACATAGCTAGGTTAAGCCGCATGGAACCGATCCGACGCGTCACCGCCACGACGCTCGACGTGCTCGACGCCCTGCTGGCCGCCGACGGTCCGGCCTGGGGGCTGCTCGTCATCAAGGCCACCGGGCGCCAGGCCGGCACCGTCTACCCGATCCTCGAACGACTCGAACGACAGGGGTGGATCACGTCGTCGTGGGACGACGAGACCGACCGCCCCGGTCCGCGACGGCGGCTCTACGAGTTCACCGGCGACGGCGTCGAGGCCGCTCGCTCGCTGCTCGCCGAGCGGCAGCCCTCAGCCGGACCGTCCCGCGCGACGACGCGGCCGAGCCACCGGCCGGTGACCTCGTGAACGGGGTGGACCGGGTGCTCGTCGGCCTCGCGGTCGCACTCTCGCCCGCGGGGCACCGTGCCGCCCGTCGGGAGCAGTGGCTCGCCGACGTCCGGGACGCCCCGGAGCTCGACCTCTCGCCGACCGCCCTCGCGTTCGGCGCACTCACCACGGCGCTCCTCCACCGACGCGCCGACCGACGTTCCACCTGGGGGCACACCATGACCGCAGCACCGCTCCACGTCCGTCCCGCGCCGCACACGATCGCCACCGTGCCGGTGCTGCTCGTCCTCGCGTTGTCCTCCTTCGCGGCAGCCGGGGTCGGACTCGCCCTCCTGCAGCGCTACAACGGCCTGCCCGGCGCCGTGGTGCTGTTCCGGATCGACGCCCTCGCGATGTCGGTGGTGCCGGGCGGGTTCGTCGCGCTCGCGCTCCTGCTCGTCGCGGGCGTGGGTCTGCGGCGGCGCGTGCTCGGAGCGGTCGGGACGCTCGCCATCTCGGTCCTGTGGTGGCAGATCGTCATCGGCCGGTTCTCCCTGCCGGTGGAGTACTTCCTGCAGATCGGCGTGTTCGCGGCCGCGGTCCTCGGCGTCTGGCTCGCGGTCCGCCGCGGCGTCGGGTGGGGATGGTCACTCGTGACGCTCCCGCTCGTCGCCGGGATGCTCCTCGTCCCGCTCTCCTCCGCGGTGCAGACCATCGACATGACCGTCTCGGGTTGGACCGCGGTGTGGCATGGGCTGCAGCTCGTGCCGTTCCTGGTCGCGGTCCTCGCGGGTGCCGTCGCCGGCCGGTTCTCCACAGGTGCGCCGGTCCGGTTCGAGGCGCACGGCGAACCCCTGGTAGACAAGACCGTGTGAGCGACACCCACCTCGAGATCGAGCGCACCTACGACCTCCCCGAGGGTGGTGCCCTGCCCGACCTCGTCGGCGTGGGCGGCATCCTCCGTACCGAGCACCAGGACCCGTTCGAGCTCGACGCGACGTACTGGGACACCGACCGCTACGACCTCGTGGCCGCCCGGGTCACGGTCCGGCGCCGCACCGGGGGACCGGACGCCGGCTGGCACATCAAGCGCTCCGAGTCGGACACGGTCCGTCACGAGCAGCACTTCCCGTTGACCGACGACGCCGACACCGTCCCGACCGAGGTCCTCGCGGCGCTGTTCACCGAGCGTCGCGGTCGCGGCCTGCACCCGGTCGTCCGGATCACCACGACGCGGACCGTCATGCGGCTCCTCGACGAGGACGGCGACCAGGTCGCCGAACTCGCCGACGACCTGGTCCACGCCCAGCGCCTCGACGACGACGCCCCCGAGACCCCGCGCACCTGGCGCGAGGTCGAGGTCGAGACCGTCGACGGCGTCGACGCGCAGGTCGCCCACGAACTCTTCGCCGCCCTCGACGGGCGCTTCGCGGACGTCGGGGCCGGCCCCGCCGCCGTCGCGTCCAAGCTGGCACGCGGGCTGGCGGGCGCACCGGCACCGCGCCTCCAGACCGCGGAGAAGCCGGACAAGGGCACGACCGCCCGCGTGCTCGTGAAGCGGCTGCGGAAGCTGCGCACCGCGCTGCTCACCCAGGAGGGGCGGCTCCGCTCCGGCGACACGACCGACCTCCGGCAGGCGGCCGACACCGCACTCGAGATCGCAGCGATCATGGGTGGCTACCGTCCGGCGTTCGCCGCGGGCGACGCCCTCGACCGCGCTGCCGAGGCGGCCGACGGGCTGGCCGAGGTCACCGCGCGCGCCGCGCTGGCGGAGTACCTCGTCGACCGCCTGCCGCGGGCGTCGAGCCCGGCAC
Source organism: Curtobacterium sp. B18 (assembly GCF_000333375.1). Taxonomy (GTDB): domain Bacteria; phylum Actinomycetota; class Actinomycetes; order Actinomycetales; family Microbacteriaceae; genus Curtobacterium. The sequence continues at coordinate 5,408 of NZ_BACZ01000772.1, read as the reverse complement.
AGGACGAGCTCGTCGACGCGATGACCCGCGAGCGGATCCTCGCGGCGACACGCGAACGGCGCGACCAGTCCGTGCGCGACGTCGTGGTGTTCCTGCACGGCGAGCCGTTCCTCGAACTCCTCGACGCCCTTGACGACGCCGTGGAGCGCCCGGCGCCGACCGCGTGGGCGCTCCGATCGCCGAAGAAGGTCGCCCAGGACGTCGGCGCCGAGGTCAAGCCGCACGTCCGTGAACTCGTGCGGGCCGCGGTGGCCGACGACACCTCCGACACCGCGGCCGAGCGCGAGGCCGCCGACCGCGCCACGACCGAGGCCGCCTGGCAGGCGACGATGCGCGCACGGCTGACGATGGACGTGCTCGGCGACGACGCGTTCCCGCACGCCCTGTGGAAGCGCATCGGGACCCGCGGCCGACGTCCTGACCGAGCGGGTGCGGGCCCTGCACGCGCTCGACGCCCTGCGCACGACCGCGGCGATCGCGGAGCGCGGCGGCGAGGGCACGTTCGGCTACGGCGTCCTCGCGGGGGACCGGGTCCGGCTCGCGGAGGAGTCCTACGACGAGGCGGTGCACGCACTCAACCGCGTGTGAGCGTGCGGGCGCGCGCGGGGCACGCCGTGCGCTTGGTGAGCAGGAATGGTCGGGTGCCCACGGGCAACCCGACCATTCCTGCTCACGAAGTCGTCACGCGGCGGGCGCTTCGTCCGCGAGCCCGAGGACGTCGAGGAGCCACGCGAGTTCGAACGCCCGCTCCTTCCACGAGTCGTAGCGCCCGCTCACGCCGCCGTGGCCCGCCGCCATCTCGGTCTTCAGCAGCACCGGCGCACCGACCTCCCGCAGCCGAGCCGTCCACTTCGCGGGCTCGACGTAGAGCACGCGGGTGTCGTTGATCGACGTCACGGCGAGGATCTTCGGGTACTGCACGTCGTCGCGCACGTTCTCGTACGGCGAGTACTCGCTCATGTACCGGTAGACCTCGGGGTCGTGCAGCGGGTCGCCCCACTCGTCCCACTCGATCACCGTCAGCGGCAGGTCGGGGTCGAGGATGCTCGTCAGGGCGTCGACGAACGGCACCGCCGCGAGGATCCCGGCGAAGCGTTCCGGTGCGAGGTTCGCCACGGCGCCCATGAGGAGCCCGCCGGCACTGCCGCCCTCGGCGACGAGGCGGTCGGCGGTGGTGCGGCCGGAGTCGATGAGATGCCCGGCGACGGCGACGAAGTCCGAGAAGGTGTTCTTCTTCGTGAGGGTCTTGCCGTTCTCGTACCAGTGCCGACCCATCTCGCCGCCACCGCGGACGTGCGCGACGGCGAACACGACGCCGCGGTCGAGCATCGACAGGCGCATGACGCTGAACCCGGGGTCGATGGAGTGCTCGTACGACCCGTAGCCGTAGAGGTGCAGCGGCGCCGGGCGCTCGGTGTCGACCGCGTCACGGCGCCACACGAGCGAGATCGGCACGCGGGTGCCGTCGTCGGCGGTGGCCCAGTCGCGCTCCTGCACGTAGTCGGACGGGTCGTACCCGCCGAGCACCGGCTGGCGCTTCAGGACCGTGACCTCGCCGGTCGCGAGGTCGAGGTCGCTGACCTCGGACGGGGTGACGAACGACGTGAAGCCGATCCGGAGCGTCGGCTGGTCCCACTCCGGGTTGCCCCCGAGCCCTGCGGAGAAGAGGGCCTCGTCGAAGGGGACCTCGTGGGCGTCGCCGTAGCCGTCACCCTCGATCGGGATGATCGCGACGCGGGGGAGGGCTTCGGACCGGTACTCGAGCGCGAGGTGCCCGGCGAAGGCGTCCACCGACTCGATGCGTCGCTCGGCGTGGTGCGCGACGACGACACGGCGGTCCCGCTCGGAGGTCGGGTCGTCCGCCGGGACGTCGACGAGCTCGAAGTTCTCGGCGCCGTCGTTGTGCAGGACCAGGAAGCGGTCGCTGCCGCCGACGATCGCGTGCTCGATCTCGTACTCGACGCCCTCGCGTCGCGGCCACACGACCTGGAACTCGCCGGTCGGGTCCGCCGCGTCGAGGACGAGCGCCTCGGAGGTGATCTTCGAACCGAGCTCGATCACGATGTACTGGGACGACCGGGTGACGCCGACCCCGACCCAGTAGCGGTCGTCCGGCTCCTCGAAGACGACCACGTCGTCCGCCGCGGGGCTGCCGACGGTGTGCCGCCAGATGCGGTTCGGACGCCACGAGTCGTCGACGGTGGGGTAGAAGACGAAGCGGCCGGACGGGTCGAACGTCGCGCCGGACCCGGTGTTCGGGATCTCGTCCCCGAGGTCGGCGCCGGTCGTGAGGTCCCGCACGTGCAGGGTGTAGCGCTCGTCGCCCTCGACGTCGATGCCGTAGACGAGTCGCGTGCCGTCGTCGCTGATGTCGTAGGAGCCGAGCGAGAAGAAGTCGTGCCCGGCCGCGAGGGCGTTGCCGTCGAGGACGACCTGCTCGCCCGGGAGCGTGGCTTCGCCCTCGGCCACCGTCGGCGGGGTCCAGTCGTCCGGACCGGCGATCGGCGCCCGGCAGTGCACGCCGTACTGGCTGCCCTCGGCCGTGCGGGTGAAGTACCACCAGTCGCCCATGCGGACGGGCACCGAGAGGTCGGTCTCCTGCACGCGGTTCTTCACCTCGGTGAAGATCTGGTCGCGCAGTCCGTCGAGGTGCGCCGTCGCCTGCTCGGTGTGCGCGTTCTCGGCCTCGAGGTAGGCCAGCGTGTCCGGGGACTCCTTGTCACGCAGCCACTCGTAGTCGTCGACGAAGTCGATGCCGTGGTGGGTCCGTGTCACGGGCCGCTTGGCGGCGGTGGGCGGGGTGGCCTGGGTGTGCTCGCTGCTCACCACCCCACCCTATTCGCCCGGTGCGTGACGACGTCGTGGACGCGGTCGGTGAACGCCGTCACCGCATCGGCAGCGGCGACCCCGAGCCACGCGCGTCGCCGGCGCCGTTCGGTGACCGATCGGAGGACCCCGATCCGGCACAGGTCGTCGGTCACGGCGTCGATCGCTACGGCATCGCCGCCGAGCAGGTGCTCGAGGTGATCCTCGGTGACGACGGGATCGTCGACGAGGGTCCGGGCGACGGCGTCGTGCGCCCGTGTCGGCCACCACGACGACGCGCGGGCGTCGGCGGTGGCGTCGAGGGGAGGCACCGCCACCGCGGCTTCGTCGAGGAGCAGCGCGGTGACGGTTGCCTCGTCGCACACCGTGCCGACGGCGATCGCGAGGTCGCGGACCCACTCGTCGACGGCACCGCGGCGGGAGCGGTCGAGGTGCCAGAAGTACCGGTCGCGTTCGGCCACCAGTGCGGTCGCGACCGGCGCGGTGACGACGCGTGCGAGACCACGACGGCGCAGCACGGCGGCGATGAGCGCGCGACCGATCCGCCCGTTGCCGTCGGTGAACGGGTGGATGGACTCGAACTGGGCGTGCGCGATGGCCGCCTGCGCGATCGGGTGCAGGTCGTCGCGGGCCAGGAAGGCGAACAGGTCCTCCATCAGCTCCGGCACGAGCCCGGGTGGTGGCGGGACGTGCCGCGCGAGCCGGGGTGTGGCGCCGCCGCCGATCCAGTTCTGCACGTCCCGCCAGCGCCCGGCGGACGGGCCGTCGACCGGGTCGTCGCGCAGGAGCCGGTGGTGCGCCGCGAGCACGGCCCGTTCCGAGATCGTGCCGGACGCGGCGGAGGACACGAGCGTCTCGATCGCGCCGCCGGCCCGGACCATCGCCGTCGCGCTCCGGTTCGCCCGGACGCCGACCACCGCCCGCGCGAGGTCGTCGAGCGTGGCGTGCTCGTCCTCGATGCGGGAGGAGGAGACGGCCTCGGTCCGGTCGAGCAGGCGACCGAGCACGGCTTAGCCGGTCGCCGTCCTGCTCGTCGAGGGCCACGAGCGCGGCGGCGGCCCGGTCGAGGAGGGCCGCGGTGTCGGCGTCCGGGACCCAGGGGAGTCGGGCGATGCGCGGCGGGACGGACGCCACCACCGACGTCGTCTCGCGGTCGTGCCGCGGGCCGCGCACGCTGCTGCGCCACGGGACCGTGACGGTGGTGTGGGACGGCCAGGGGTGCTCGGTCCGGGGCATCGGTTCCTCCACGTGGGACGAGACGGGACGATGCGTCGATGCTGGAGCACGCCCGGTCGCCGCCGCGAGGAATCTGCATGTCGTGTGCACGGCCCCGGTGTCCGTGCCCGTCGGTACCGTGGTGCCATGAGCAACTCCTTCGTCGTGACGAACGCACACGTGGTCCCCGTCGCCGCTCCCGAGTTCGACGGCGGCGCCGTCGTGGTCGAGGACGGACGCATCACCGCGATCGGACCGGACGTCGTGCCACCGGCGGGGCTGCCGGTCGTCGACGCCGCGGGCGCGTGGCTCGTCCCCGGCTTCGTCGAGTCGCACGGGCACGTCGGCATCCACGAGGAGGCCAACGGCGAGGCGGGCAACGACACGAACGAGATGACTGGCCCGAACATGGCCGGCGTGCGCGCCATCGACGCGATCGACATCGACGACGAGGGCTTCCGCGACGCCCTCGCCGGCGGCATCACCTCGATCGTCGTCAAGCCCGGCTCGGGGAACCCGATCGGTGGCCAGACCGTCGCGATCAAGACCTGGGGCGGCCGCACGATCGACGAGCAGCTCATCTCCGACGCGGTGAGCATCAAGAGCGCGCTCGGTGAGAACCCGAAGCGCGTGTACGGCGGCAAGGGCCAGACCCCCTCCACCCGGCTCGGCGTCGCGAAGATCATCCGCGACGCCTTCGTCGAGGCCCAGAACTACCGTGCCGCCCGCGACGCCGCGGCCGCGAAGGGCGACCCGTTCGCCCGCGACCTCTCGAAGGAGGCGCTCGTCCGCGTCCTCGACGGTGAGCTCGCGTGGGACCAGCACACCCACCGCCACGACGACATCGCCACCGCGATCCGGCTGGCCGAGGAGTTCGGGTACCGCCTCGTCGTGAACCACGGCACCGAGGCGCACAAGATCGCGCACGTCCTCGCCGAGAAGGACATCCCCGTCATCTACGGCCCGCTCTTCACGAGCCGCTCGAAGGTCGAGCTCCGCGACCGCGGGATCCCGAACCTCGCGGCGATCGCGGCGGCCGGGGTCCGTGTGGCGATCACGACGGACGCCCCGGTCGTCCCGATCGGCATGCTCGTCGACCAGGCCACCGCCGCGGTGAAGGAGGGGCTGCCCCGGCAGACCGCGCTCGAGGCGCTGACGACGAATCCGGCCGACTTCCTCGGGTTCGGCGACCGCGTCGGCCGCCTCGCCGAGGGCTACGACGCCGACCTCGTCCTGTGGGACGGCGACCCGCTCGACGCGACCAGCCGCGCGACGCGCGTCTGGATCGCGGGCCAGTCCGTCTTCGAGTGGGCGGACGGTACGGGCGTCACCACGCCGCGCTGGTAGTGACCGCAGCCGGACGGGAG
>NZ_BACZ01000773.1 GCF_000333375.1 Curtobacterium sp. B18 | reverse complement strand
CCCGCGGTCCTCGGCGAGGGTGCGCGCCTGCGGTGCCACCGTCTGCGCCACCGCCTCGCCCTGCCGCTCCAGCAGCGCATTGGTGGCGACCGTCGTGCCCATCTTCACGCTCGCCACCCGATCGCCGGGAA
>NZ_BACZ01000774.1 GCF_000333375.1 Curtobacterium sp. B18 | reverse complement strand
CGACCGAGGCCGAGACGGTGCCGGCGGGGAGCTCGAGCGCCTGCTCGTCCGGGTTCGACAGGTTGCTGACGACGGCCTTGCCGCCGGCCAGGACGTCTTGAAGCCACCGCCAGCACCGACGATGAGGAGGACGCCCGCGACCGGCGGCAGGGCGCTCTCGAGGGACTTCGACACGGCCGAGCGGTCCATGCCGCCGCCGATCGCGAAGAAGACCATCGCGTAGACCGCGGCGATCCCGATGGCGATCATCGGCGACCCGAGGAAGTCGAGCAGGCTGACCCACGAGCCCGAGGCGTCCGGGACGGTGGCTTCGCGGATCGCCTGCGCGAGCATC
>NZ_BACZ01000775.1 GCF_000333375.1 Curtobacterium sp. B18 | reverse complement strand
GCCCGAAAGATCGCCGCCGGTGCAAAAGTTGGCGCATCCGGTGACGGTGCCGGCCGCATTCTTCGCGGGCTTGCCGTTGGAGCCATAGACGAAGTTGAACGGGTTGCCGTTCTTGTCGAAGGCGATGCCCTGCAGCGGGCCGGCGGTGATCAGGCCGTACTTGGTATATTGATAGGCCTGCGCATGCTCGGCATAGGTATATTGCGGCGAGCCGTCGCTGGTGACGCCGTGGTTGAGCAGCGTCGCGGTGTTGTACCAGTCGCGACCGCCCGGCGCCACCTCGCCGAAACCGCCGGCGGGCACGCCGTTCTCATGATCGTATTCGCCGCTCACCTCGACATGCAGGCGCCCGTCCATGAAGGATTTGCCCGCCGCCGCCTGGAACAGATACTGGCCGTCGTCGCCATAGGTGGTGACACCGCTCTGGGCGTTGGCCTTGAAGCCCTCGAAATGCTTGTCGGTGACGAAGTTGACCACGCCGCCGACCGCATCCGATCCGTAGGAGGCGGACGCACCGCCCGTCACCACGTCGACCCGCTGGATCAGCAGCTGCGGGAACTGGCTGATGTCCGGCACGCCGGTGACGTTGGCGCCGACCACACGCTGCCCGTCGAGCAGCGTCAGCGTGCGGATGGTGCCGAGGCCGCGCAGCGAGAAGGAACTGAGGCCCTGCGTGCCGCTCGACGTGCTGTTGGTGCCCGTCGTGGCGCCGGTCGATCCCTGCAGCGAGGGCAATTGCGCGATAGTCGTGAAGATGTTGGGCTGCGCGTTCTTGGCGATCGCGGCGGCGCTCAGCACCTGCGTCGGCGTCGGCGCGCTGAAGCCGCTCGACACGATGCGCGATCCTGTGACGACGATCTCGCTGGCTGCAGGCTGGGCGGGCGCCGGGGCGGCGGGCGCCACGTCCTGCGCCATCGCGGGCATGGCGAGCGCCAGCGTCGCCAGTGCGGTGCTGCCCGCCAGCCAGGTGCCGAGCCGCGAGGCGGATGGAATCGGGTCATCAGTCTCTCCCCAAAGATCGTTT
>NZ_BACZ01000776.1 GCF_000333375.1 Curtobacterium sp. B18 | reverse complement strand
CTCGAGCTCGCGCTCGCGACGGCGTTGCGTGTGCTCGCGGTCGGCCTGCCGGCGGTGGCGTTGTTCGTCCGGGTGGACCCGACGGACCTCGCGGACGGGCTGGCGCAGCTGCTACGGCTGCCCGCACGGTTCGTGCTCGGGGCGCTGGCGGCGATCCGGATGACGACCCTCCTCGGAGACGACTGGCGACAGCTCGGCATGGCCCGTCGTGCCCGGGGCGTCGCGGACACCGGCCGGCTGCGGCGAGGCGCGTCGATGGCGTTCGCGCTGCTCGTGCTCGCGCTGCGGCGGGCGACGACGCTGGCGGTGGCGATGGAGTCGCGCGGGTTCGGCGCTCCGGGGCGGCGGACGTGGGCACGGACCGCCCGGTTCGCGGGGCCGGAGTGGGCGATGGTCGGCGTGCTCGTCGGCATCGGGGTCGTGTCGATCGTGGTCGCCGTGGCGGCGGGAACCTGGCGTGCCTGAGCGCGGCGCCGTCGGCGCTTCCGGCGCTGTCGGCGCGGCCGGCGCCGTGGACGCGGCCGGTGCTGTCGGCGCTGCCGGCGCTGCCGGTCCGTCGAACTCGCTCGTCGAGGGCCTCGCCGCCGCGGCAGCCGGGGTCGCGACCGCGTCGGGCACCCGGCTCGTCGTGCTCGTCGACGGGCGGTCCGGCACCGGGAAGACGACGCTCGGCACCGTGCTCGGCGACCGGCTCGGCGCCGAGGTCGTGCACCTCGACGACGTCTACCCGGGGTGGGACGGACTGGCCGCCGCCGCTCGGGCCGTGGTGACCGACGTCCTGGGGGAGCCGTCGGGGTACCGGCGGTGGGACTGGGCGACGTCCTCGCCGGCGGAGTGGGCACCCGTCGACCCCGAGCGCCCGATCGTCGTCGAGGGGTGCGGTGCGCTCTCCCGCGGTTCGGCGCCGCTGGCGTCGCTCCGGGTGTGGCTCGAGGCCGACGACGGCACCCGGTGGGACCGGGCGATCGGCCGCGACGGCGACGTGTTCGCCCGGGAGTGGGAGCGGTGGGCAGCCCAGGAGTCGGCGTTCATCGCGGCCGAGCGGCCCGCGGAGCTGGCGGACGTGGTGCTGCGGACGTAGCGCGCCTCCGCGCCGTGCCCTGCCCTGCCCTGCGCCGCCGCGCCGCCCGCCCCGCCCCGCGCCGCCCGCCCGCCCGCCGCGCGACGACTTCACGGGCTGGGCGACACCTCACGCTTGGACACGCCCGTGAGGTGTCGCCCAGCGCGAAACCTCGGCGCGGATGCTCCGTGCCGTGCCGTGCCGTGCCGTGCCGTGCCCTGCGCCGCCCGCCGGCGCCGCCGGCCGTCCCGCGAGCGAACGTCACGGGCTGGCCGACACCGCACGCCCGGACGCGCCCGTGACGTGTCGGCCAGCGCGAGACCTCGGCGCGGATGCTCAGCGCGCTGCGGCGTCCGGGACGGCCCCGCCCCACCCGTTGAACCCGCCGAACACGACCCGGACGGGTACGGCCTGCGCGCGGTCGGTCACGTACCGGTACCCGCCAGCCGGACGTCCGAGCCACAGTGTCCGCGCCGGCGTCGCACTCGTCGCCGCCGTCCGAAGCTCCACCACGTACTGCCCCGAGGGGATCTGGAACTGCGCGGTCTGCTCGCTGTCGAGCACCGTCGAGAACCGGGTCGAGGAGGACGCACCGGTCGCCAGGTCCGTCACCGTGACGCGTGCGCCACTGAGCTGTGCCGACGAGGTGCCGGACGTCGCGAAGACGAGCAGGTCGTAGTCGCTGTGCGCGTAGTGCCGTGACAGCGTCACCTGGGAAGCCGGCAGCGTCCCTCGCTGCTGGTACACCCGGGTCTTCCAGACGGCGGGCGAGGCCAACCCGTTCGCGTACGCCTCGATGCGGTACAGCCCGGTGCTCAGGCCGACGAACCGGTACTCGCCCGCGCCGTCCGAGGTCGTGCGGAACACCTGCGAGGTGTCCTCGTTCCACGCGTACATCAGGCGTCCGGCGGCCGGGCCGTCGGGTCCGACCACCCCGCCCTGCACGGTGGCGCCGATCACCAGCGGCACGGTGACCGCGACCGTCGAACCACCGCGCACCGCGATGCCCGCGCGGAGGCCGGGCGCGTACGTGTCTGCTCCGTGCGGCGGCAGCTGCCGTGTCGTCACCGTGACGGTGTCCGGTGCGGGGATGCCCGTGAACGTCGCGGTGCCGTCGTCGTCGGTGGTGGCGTTCCCGACGACGACGTCGACGCCGATCGCCGCGAGCTCCACGTCCGCCAGGCGGATCGGGGCGCCGTCCGGCGAGGCGAGCTGCACGGTGATCGCCCCGGAGCCGACCGGACCTCGTCCTCGACCCCGACGGGTCGACGGTCCGGCGTGGCGGCGTGCTGCTCGACCTGACCGCGACCGAGTTCCGGCTGCTCCGGTTCCTCGCCGAGAGCCGGGGGCGGACCGTGTCGAAGGGGCAGATCACGACGCAGGTCTGGGGCTACGAGGACATCGCCCCGAACCTGGTCGAGGTCCACCTGAGCGCGCTGCGGCGGAAGATGGAGGCGCACGGTCCACGGCTCGTGCACACCGTCCGCGGCCTCGGGTACCGGCTCGCCGTCGACCGGGGTGCAGCGTGATGCGCGACGGTCGGCTGCGCACCACCTCGCTGCGCCTGCGGACGGTGATCGCCATCCTCGTGCTCCTCACCGTCCTGCTCAAGGCCCTCGTCGTCGCGGTCGAGGCCGTGCTCGGCGCCCGTCTGACCGC
>NZ_BACZ01000777.1 GCF_000333375.1 Curtobacterium sp. B18 | reverse complement strand
GTCATGCTCGGCATGGCGGTGAAGCTCGGCCTCGTGCCGCTGGTGCGGCAATGAGCTTGCGCTTCGCTGGCTATGCCGCGCTGTTCGACACGATCGATCGCGGCGGGGACGTGATCCGCAAGGGGGCCTTCGCCCGCGCCATCGCATCCGGGCGGAGCGTGCCGTTGCTCTGGCAGCACCGCCCAGAACGCCCGATCGGCCGCATCGAGAGCATCGCCGAGGACGGGCGCGGTTTGCGCGTGATCGGCCGGCTCACTCCCGATGCCGGAAACGAGGCGGCGGCCCTGCTGCGTGATGGCGCGGTGGGCGGGCTGAGCTTCGGATACCGGGTGCTTGCCAAGGAGCCGCGCCACCATGGCCGTACGCTCACCGATCTCGATCTGGTCGAGGTCTCGCTGGTGACCTTCCCGATGCAGCCCGGCGCACGGGTTCATGCCGTCCACGAGGAGGACAAGAATGTCTGAGGAGAACATGATGTACGAGACCAAGAACGATCCGCTGGAGGCGAGCTTCGTCGGCGCCGACGATATCGCCGAGCTGCGCGCCGGCATGGCGGACCTGAAGGCCAAGCTCGACGCCGGCACAATCGCCGCCGCCCGCGCGCCGCTTTCGGGTGCCGCCGCGCCCGAGACCAAGCAGTTCGTCGATCGCTACCTGCGCCACGGCAATGCCGCCGGCATCGAGGTGAAGGCGATCGACGGCAGCGCCGATTCCACGGGCGGCTATGCCGTGCCGCAGGAGATCGACACGCAGATCGCCGCGACGCTCAAGTCGATCTCGCCGATCCGCGGC
>NZ_BACZ01000778.1 GCF_000333375.1 Curtobacterium sp. B18 | reverse complement strand
CCGCTTCTCGCTGCCGATGTTCCCGGAAGCGTCCGCCCACTGGATGTGGCTGGTCTTCGCGCTCAGCATGATCGCGACCGTCTACACCGCGCTCGTCGCGCTGGTGCAGAAATGGTGCGTGAGCAGGAGGTCGGCACCGAGCTCGACCGTCTCACGCGCGGTGGCCGGTACGGCGTCGACCGCGAGGTGCACGTGATCGACGGTCTGGTCGGGGTCGCCCGCGACGAGCCCGACG
>NZ_BACZ01000779.1 GCF_000333375.1 Curtobacterium sp. B18 | reverse complement strand
CGGCGAGGAGCCCGAGGTCGGCGATCGCCTCGACCGCGTCCGCACCGTCGGCCAGCAGGTTCGGCAGCGTCTTCTTCTCGGTCGGCGAGAAGTCGCGCAGCACGTAGTCGGCCGGGTCCTGGCGCCCCGGGGGACGGCCGATGCCGATCCGCACGCGGGTGAACTCGTTGGTCCCCGTGGCCTTGATGATGTCGCGCAGGCCGTTGTGCCCGCCGTGCCCGCCGCTGCCCTTG
>NZ_BACZ01000781.1 GCF_000333375.1 Curtobacterium sp. B18 | reverse complement strand
CGGGTCTCGGGCGCCTGCTGCCCGCGGATCTCCTCGAGCAGCGCGGTGATGTGCTGCATCAGGAGCTCGGTGGCCGCGACGAGCGTCTGCTGGTCGATCGGCCTGCCGCGGTACGGCGAGAGGTCGACGGGGTCGCCGACGATGACGTCCACGCGGGACGGCGGGATGAGACGGAGCTTCTTGCCGTACCGCGCCATGATGTTCTGCGTGCCCCAGTGGGCCATCGGGATGAGCGGGACGTCGTTCTCGAGGGCGATCCGCACCGCACCGGTCTTGCCGCGCATCGGCCACAGGTCCGGGTCACGGGTGAGGGTGCCCTCGGGGTAGACGATGATCGCGCCGCCCTGCTCGATGAGCG
>NZ_BACZ01000782.1 GCF_000333375.1 Curtobacterium sp. B18 | reverse complement strand
CTCCCGTACTGCCCGTGGGCGCTGCTAGGACTGCTGCGCGCGCTCCAGCACCAGCTCGCGGACGCGAGCGGCGTCCGCCTGGCCGTGCATGGCCTTCATCACGGCACCGATGATGGCGCCGGCGGCCTGGACCTTGCCGTCCCGGATCTTGGCGAGGACGTCCGGCTGGGCGGCGAGCGCCTGGTCGACCGCGGCGGTGAGCGCCGAGTCGTCCGACACGACCTTGAGCCCACGCGACTCGACGACCTGCGCCGGCGATCCCTCGCCCGCGATGACGCCCTCGAGCACCTGGCGGGCCAGACGGTCGGTCAGGTCACCGGACTCGACGAGGCCGATGAGCTCCGCCACGTGCTGCGGCGACACGAGGTCGCCGGGGGCGGCGTCCTGCGTGTTCGCGACACGGCTGATCTCACCCGTCCACCACTTGCGCGCGGCCTGCGGTGCGGCACCGGCCGCGACGGTCCCCTCGAGCTCGTCGAGGAGCCCGCCGTTCACGACGTCCTGGAACTCGAGGTCCGTGAAGCCCCAGTCGCCCTTGAGTCGACGGCGACGCGCCACCGGGGCCTCGGGCAGCCCGGCACGGAGCTCCTCGATGACGGCCGGGTCCGGCACCACCGGGAGCAGGTCGGGCTCCGGGAAGTAGCGGTAGTCGTCGGCGTCCGACTTCGGGCGGCCCGCCGAGGTCCGGCCGGTGTCCTCGTGCCAGTGCCGGGTCTCCTGCGTGATCGATCCGCCGGCGGCGAGGATCGCGGCCTGCCGCTGGATCTCGTAGCGGATGGCGCGCTCGACGGCGCGGAAGGAGTTGACGTTCTTGGTCTCGGTGCGGGTGCCGAGCTTCTCCTGACCGCGGGGACGCAGCGAGATGTTCGCGTCGCACCGGAGGTTGCCGCGCTCCATGCGGGCCTCGGAGACGCCGAGCGCCCGGACGAGGTCGCGGATGACCTGCACGTACGCCGCGCCGAGCTCGGGTGCGCGCTCCTCGGCGCCGAAGATCGGCTTCGTGACGATCTCGACGAGCGGCACGCCGGCACGGTTGTAGTCGACGAGCGAGTACTCGGCGCCCTGGATGCGACCGGTGGCACCGCCGACGTGCGTCAGCTTGCCGGCGTCCTCCTCCATGTGGGCGCGCTCGATCGGCACCTGGAAGATCGTGCCGTCGGCGAGCTCGACCTCGACCTCGCCCTCGTAGGCGATCGGCTCGTCGTACTGCGAGATCTGGTAGTTCTTCGGGTTGTCCGGGTAGTAGTAGTTCTTCCGGGCGAACCGCGAGGACTCGGCGATCGAGCAGCCGAGCGCGAGCCCGAGCTGGATCGAGTAGCGCACGGCCTGGGCGTTGACGACCGGCAGCGACCCGGGCAGCCCGAGGTCGACCGGCGTCACGTTCGTGTTCGGCTCGCCGCCGAAGAAGTTCGGCGCGTCGGAGAACATCTTGGTCTTCGTCGCGAGCTCGACGTGGACCTCGAACCCGAGGACCGGCTCGTACAGCCGGAGTGCCTCGTCGAAGTCCATCAGCGCGTCCTTCTGCGCCATCAGATCACACCTTCCTGCGCAGCGGACTGCTGACTCTGCTCGAGGGCCGGGATGCTGTCGATGAGCGGGTGGCCCCACTG
>NZ_BACZ01000783.1 GCF_000333375.1 Curtobacterium sp. B18 | reverse complement strand
GCCGTGGACCCGATCGGAGCAGCTGACGTGGGCGGGCTGAACCGCACCGCGTCGGGGGTCGCCCGAGCCGTCCGGCCGCCGGCTCCCGTCCCACCGGACCCGAGCGACGTCGTCCTCGCCGTCGACGGCGGTGGCAGCAAGACCGACGTCGTCGCGATCGCCCTGGACGGCTCGATCGTCGGACACGCTCGCGGACCGGGGTCGAACCCGCAGACCCGCGGCTGGGACGTGGCCGGCCCGATCCTCGACGACGTCCGGGCACGGGTCGTCAGCGAGCTCGGCGACCGTCGGATCCGGACGACGCACGTGTACCTCGCCGGGCTCGACCTGCACGACGAGCTCGTCGCGGCGACCGAGGCGCTGGCCCACTGGGAGGCCGACGGCGGCGCACCGCACGTCCTCGACAACGACCTGTTCGCGCTCCTCCGCGCGGGGACCCTGTCCCCGGACGCCGCGGCGGTCGTCTGCGGCACGGGCATCAACGCGCTCGCGGTCCGGGCCGACGGCACCACGGCGCGGTTCCCGGCCATCGGCGACGTCTCCGGCGACTGGGGCGGCGGCGCGTACCTCGGCAACCGGGCGCTGTGGCACGCGGCCCGGGCGGACGACGGCCGCGGACCGGCGACGGCCCTCGTCGGCGCGGTCCCGGCGGCGCTCGGTCTCCGCAGCGTCCGCGAGGTGACCGAGGCGATCCACTTCGGCCGCCTCGACCAGCGAGTGTTCAACCGGCTGTGCCCCGTGCTGTTCGAGGTCGCCGGCGCAGGTGACTCCGTGGCGCGCAGCGTCGTGGAACGCCAGGCGGAGGAGATCGTCCTGCTCGCGGCGGTCGCCCTCGAACGACTCGGCCTGGGCGGTGCCGCGGCCGGCCCGGTCCCGGTCGTCCTCGGCGGTGGTGTGCTCGCCGCGCGGGACCCGCTGCTCGTCGAGGGGGTCGTCGACGGCCTCGCTGCCCGGGTGCCCGGCGCAGTGCCGACCTGGGTGACCGATCCACCGGTGCTCGGTGCGGGGTTGGCGGCACTCGAGTCCGTCGGGGCCGACGCCGCCGCGCTCGACCGGTTCCGGCAGGCGGTGCGCTCCCGGGCGTTCGCGAGCACCACGGCGCTGATCCGCTGACGCGGCGGCGGCGGCGCCGCCGCCGCGCGCCGCGCCCGCGCCCGCCGCGCGCCGCGCCCGCCGCGCCCGCGCCCGCCGCGCCCGCGCCCGCCGCGCCCAGCGCGCGCGGCGGATTTCGCGCTCAGCGACAGTTCACGGCCGCCCGATCGCGTGAACTGTCGCACAGCCCGAAACGTGACCGCGACCGGAACATGACCGCGACCGCGACCGCGACCGGAACGTGACCACGACCGGGCCGGAGGCGCGGTGCCAGCCCGCACCGCGCCTCCAGTCCGGCCGGACTCGCTACGCGCGGGGCCAGCATCCCCAGCGTGTCGACCACGCGGTTCGAGAAGCCCCACTCGTTGTGGTACCAGCGACCACCTTCACGTGGCGACCTCCGTCGACGCGGGTGAGCAGGGGGTCGAACACGCTCGACTCCGCCCGCCCCGTGATGTCCGTCGACACGAGGGGGTCCGCCGTGTAGGCGAGCACCCCCTGCAACGGGCCGGAGGCCGCCGCGCGGTAGGCCGCGTTCACCTCGTCCACCGAGACGTCCCGCGACACCACCGTGTTGAGCTCGACGATCGACCCGACAGGCACCGGCACGCGGATCGCGTCGCCCGAGAGCTTGCCGTCGAGCCGGGGCAGCACGAGGCCGATCGCCTTCGCCGCCCCGGTCGACGTCGGCACGATGTTCACCCCGGCGGCACGGGCTCGGCGGAGGTCCCGGTGCGGGCCGTCCTGCAGGTTCTGCTCCTGCGTGTAGGCGTGCACCGTGGTCATGAAGCCGTGCTCGATGCCGGCGAGGTCGTCGAGGACCGACGCCAGCGGCGCGAGCGCGTTCGTCGTGCACGAGGCGTTCGAGACGACGGTGTGCACGGCGGGGTCGTACACGTCGGAGTTGACGCCGTACGCGATGGTCGCGTCCGCCCCGGTCGCCGGAGCGCTGATGAGCACGCGCCGTGCGCCGGCGGTCAGGTGTCCCGCGGCTGCGTCACGGGCGGTGAACCGGCCGGTCGACTCGAGCACGACCTCGACGCCGAGGTCGGCCCACGGGAGCTCCGCCGGCTCCCGCGACGCCAGGACGCGGATGCGCCGTCCGTCGATCACGAGCGTGTCCCCGTCGACCTCGACGGTGCCGGCGAAGGGTCCGAGGGCGGAGTCGTACCGGAACAGGTGTGCGAGCGTGTCGGGTGCGGTGAGGTCGTTGACGGCGACGACCTCGAGGTCGTCTCCTCCTCGGGCGATGAGGGCACGGAGGGTGTTGCGGCCGATGCGGCCGAAGCCGTTGATGGCGATGCGGGTCATGTGGATGTCCTTTCGTTCCGCGGTCCATGCTCACGGGGCGCCGTGCACGGCTCCAGTGGCTGGGGAGCCAGTGTTCGAAAGGATCACGCCAGCACCGCCGGCGCGGGCGCGGGCGCGGGCGCGGGCGCGGGCGCGGCGACGCGGTCAGTCCTGGAAGGTGCGCCGGTACGCCGTCGGCGAGGTCCCGAGGATCCGCCGGAAGTGCGTCCGCAGGTTCGCGTCCGACCCGAGTCCCGCGCGCACCGCGACCTGGTCGACGGCGAGGTCCGAGCGTTCGAGCAGTTCCCGTGCCAGGTCGACGCGAGCACGCAGCACCCACTGCATCGGCGTGTACCCGGTGTCCTCGACGAAGCGCCGCGAGAACGTCCGGGGCGAGACCCTCGCGTTCCGGGCCAGCACGTCGAGCGTGAGCGGGTCGGCGAGGTGTCGCACCGCCCACTCGCGGGTCTCGGCGAAGACGTCCCCGAGGGGCTCCGGCATGCTCCGCGGGACGTACTGCGCCTGTCCGCCGCTCCGGTACGGGGCGCTCACGAGCCGCCGTGCGACGTGGTTGGACAGCGCGACGCCGTGGTCCTGCCGGACGATGTGCAGGCACAGGTCGATGCCGCTGGCCGCGCCGGCGCTCGTCAGCACCGACCCCGCGTCGACGAACAGCACGTCCTCGTCCACGTCGACCCCGGGGTAGCGGTCCCGGAGGACGCGCGTGTAGTGCCAGTGCGTGGTCGCCCGCCGGCCGTCGAGGAGCCCGGCCGCGGCCAGTGCGAACGCCCCGGTGGAGATCGCCGCGATGCGGACCCCGCGTTCGTGGGCACGCCCGAGGGCGGCCACCACGTCCGCGGGCGGCGGCGTGTCCGCGGGGAACCGGTAGCCCGGCACGAAGACCGTCTCGGCCCAGTCGAGCGCGTCCAGCCCGTCATCGACCGCGTACGCCAGCCCGTCTCCCCCGGCGATGCGTCCCACGCGGGGACCGCACACGCGCACCTCGTACGGCATGCTCGGCCGGTTCGAGAAGACCTGCGCCGGGATCCCGACGTCGAGCGGCTTCGCACCGTCGAGCACGAGGACCGCGACACGGTGCAGGTGGGGTGCGGCCATGCAGCGACGCTAGCGCCCCTGGCCCGCCTCAGGCGTCGCGGATCGCGAGCACCCGGTGCGGCGACGCCCGTTCCGCGCTCCACCCGGCCGGCAGCACGTCCTGGAGTTCCGGGAGGGTGAAGCTCCGACGGATCGACCGCAACCCGTCGACGCGCACGAACGTCCCCGCCGCGACGAGCGTCGAGCCGACGGCGTACGCGCGGTAGGCCGATCGCGACCGCCGGATGTCCGAGTGCAGGCTGCGGCTCGATGCGAGCTGCTCGGAGTCGGCGAGGAAGCCCTGCCGCTCGGCGTCGCCCAGGTGGTGCAGCACGTGGTTCGACACGACGACGTCGAACCGCTCCCCCGCGGCGACGAGTTCCGTGCTCGACTGCTGCCGGAACGTGACACCGCGCGGCGTGGAGCGGGTCGCCGCCTCGATCGCCCGGGCGTCCGGATCGGCGCCGACGACCTCGACGTCGAACCCGTCCGCAGCCGCCCACCGCACGAGCGCCCGTGCCAGGTCGCCGCCGCCGCAGCCGAGGTCGAGCACACGGCCGCGCCCACTCGCGGGCAGGGCCGGTGCGACGTGCGTCCGCCACACGGAGCGCCACCCGCTCACCAGCGCGTTCACCACCGCGAAGCGTCGGAAGGTCCGCGCGAGGACGCGCGGATCGCAGTCCGGGTCGTCCATGAGTTCGCGGAGGTCGCGTGCGCGTGTGGTCAGGTCGACGGCCGGGAGGCGCGGGTCGAGACCGTCGGTCCGGCTCACGGCGTCCCGGCGATCGCCGGTTCGAGCGGGTCGCCCTGCGATCGCGATCGTTCCGGTGCCCGCGATCCCTCGAGCGCGGCCGCCCGGAGGGGTTCCGTGGTGCTCCCGACGGCCGTGAGGCGGGCTGCCTCGACCGTGAGGCCAGGACCGAAAGCCAGTGCGACGACCGGCGCACCGTCGTCGATGCCGTCGTCGAGCACCTGCCGGAGGACGAAGAGCACCGTGGCGCTCGAGACGTTCCCGTGCTCGCGCAGCACCGTCCGGCTCGCGGCGAGGGCGGAGTCGGGCAGCCCGAGGGCGACCTGTGTCCGGTCGAGGATCGCGCGCCCGCCCGGGTGCACGGCCCAGGTGGGGATGTCGACGGCCGCGGCGCCTGCGGCGGACAGCAGCGGCGCGACGGCCTCGGCGACGGTCGCCCCGACGAGCTTCGGGACCGCGGTGCTGAGCACCATCTCGAACCCCTCGTCGCCGATGTTCCACGCCATCTCGGACGCGCCCTCGGGCACCACCGTCGTCGCGAAGTCGTCGAGGCGCAGTCCGGGACCGTCGGCGGTGACCACCGCGGCCGCCGCCCCGTCCCCGAAGACGCTGTTCGCGACGATCTGGTCCGGGTCGTCGCTGGCACGGACGTGCAGGGTGCAGAGTTCGGCGCAGACGACGAGCACCACCGCCGACGGCACCGCCTCGACGAAGGCGGCCGCGATGCGGAGTGCCGGGAAGGCCGCACAGCACCCCATGAACCCGATGTGCTGGCGGAAGACGGTGCGTGGGATGCCGAGTGCGGTCACGACGTCGAGGTCGGGTCCGGGTTGGGTGAACCCCGTGCACGAGACGGTCACGACGTGGGTGATCGACCCGGCGTTGACACCGGCGCGCTCGACGGCGTCGCGGGCGGCCGCCACGAACAGGGCCGGGGCTAGTTCGCGGTAGCGGTCGTTCCGCGTGCCCGTCGACGGTGACCGCAGCACCCCGAGGTCATCCCGGAACGCTCCGGCAGGTCGGGCGGCGTCGAGTTCGTCGAGCACGGTGTGCCGGTGGGCCACGGCGGAGGCGTCGAACGCCGCGGGGACGAGCCGCCTGCCGAGTCGCCCGAGGTCGGGCTGCGACGCGAAGAGGTCGCGCACCGCAGCCTGCTCGAGTGTCGTCTCGGGGACGGCGGTACCGATGGCGCGGATCGTTGCGGACACGACTCATCCTGTCACCGGGTCGCTGACGCGTCCCCAGGTTGTCGCCCGGGTCCGGGCCGTCGACGGACGGGAGG
>NZ_BACZ01000784.1 GCF_000333375.1 Curtobacterium sp. B18 | reverse complement strand
GACGATTATTTCGAGATCGCGCTGCATTACGGGACGATGCGTGCGATCATCTCCGCGTCGTCGCTGGTCGCCGCGACGCGCCCGCATCTGGCCTTGCACGGCACCGCCGGCAGCTGGTGGACCGAGGGCATCGATCCCTGGGAAGCCGCGCTGCGCGCCGGCGAGCCGCTGACCGGCCTGCCCGACATCGCCGCCTTCCGTGCCACCAAGGATGGGGAGCGCACGCCGCGCCCGGTTCCGGCGGGCGATGCGGCGGGTTTCTACCGCCGTTTC
>NZ_BACZ01000785.1 GCF_000333375.1 Curtobacterium sp. B18 | reverse complement strand
GATCGCTCCGTGGCTCGACGACCCCGACGAGGACGGCGTCGACGAACGCGATCACCCGGTCGGCGATGAGCGTCAGCACGTCCTCGAGGGTCTCGTCGCCGACCAGTGCGGCCGACACCTCGGCCGCGGCCGTCGTCCACCGCTCACGCTGCCGTACCTCGTCGAACAGCCGGGCGTTGTCAATCGCGACGCCGGCCGTCGCGGCCAGTGCCTGCACGAGCTCCTCGTCCTCTTCGGTGAACCGCCCGCGTGACGGGTTCGCGAGGTAGAGGTTGCCGTAGACGGTGTCGCGAACGCGGACCGGGACGCCGAGGAACCCCTCCATCGGTGGATGGCCGTCGGGGAAACCGGTGGAACGCGCGTCCGCGCCGATCGAGTCGATGCGGATCGCGGCCTGCTCGTGCACGACCGCCCCGAGGAGACCCTCCCCGTGCGGTGGGTGGCCGATGCGGGCGACAAGGTCGGCGTCCATGCCGACGTGGATGAACCGTTCGAGGGCCGTGCCGTCCGGTGCCATCACCCCCAGGGCCCCGTACCGGGCCCCGACGAGCTCCACGGCGGCGTGGACGACCGACCGGAGCGTGTCCTCGAGGTCGAGGTGTTCCACGATGCGTCGGTTGGCGGCGAGCAGGGCTCGGAGCCGGCCCTGCGTGCTGAGGACTGCCTGGGCACGGTCGACGAGCTCCTCGATGGTGCGTTCGAGGCTGGACCGGGGGCCGTCGGGGAACGCGAGTTCGTCGGGCATCGTCGGCCATCCCTTCCCTCCAGCGTCCGGGCCGAATCTACTCCGACGCCGACGTGCGGCAAGGCGGGTCACCGCGACGGTCCGAACCGCGCGGCGGCGCGACGAAGGTGGTGGACGGCGTGGTGCGTGGTCGACGGCTCCCGGAACACGGAACGGAACAGGAGCGCCTTCAGCGTCTCGGCGAGGACCAGGTACGCGACGGCGATGACGCCGATCGTCGCGAGCCGCGGCCACCGCCCCCTGCAGCACGTGGTCGCCCACGCTCCGCGGGACCGGCCGTGACTCGCCGGTGAGGACGCTCTCGTCGCACCACAGGTCCGTGGCGTGGACGACGACGCAGTCGGCGGGGACGATCGACCCGACGCCGAGGCGCGCGAGGTCGCCGACGACGACCGACCGGACGTCGGCGGTGGTCCAGATCCCGTCACCGGCGACGACGGGCGACGACGTCATCGCCCGTCCGGGTGCGGTGTCCTGAGCGGTGCGACGCACAGCGGAGTCCGCGAGCCGGCGATGAGCTCGTGTGCGGTGGACCCGAAGAAGAGCCCGCCGATCACCGAGCGGTGCTGTCGGCCCAGGACGACCACCGAGGCGTCCGCCGCGTGCCGCCCGAGGACGTCCGGGGGATCGCCCTCCTCGAGGAGGGCGCGATGGCGGAGCCCGGGGAACCGGATGTGGAGCAGGCGCTCGGCGTCGACGAGGACGCCGTGGGCGTGCTCCCGGATCGACTCCGGGTCCTCGAGGACGCTGAGGGCTCCGACCCGGGCCACCGTGGCCTTCCAGGCACGGACGAGGGTCAGCCGTCGGTGGTCCCGGACGGCCTGCGCCCCGGCGAACCGGAGCGCCGCGTCGCCGCTCGCGTCGTCGACGCCGAGCAGGACGTCACCGTGCGTGGGCCGCCAGTCCTCGGGGACGACGACCGTCGGGACCGTCGACAGTGTCGGGACACGCTCCGGCATCCAGCCGTCGAGCGCCGTGCGGACGCGGTGCTGGCGGCGGGAGCCGATGACGAGCAGGTCGGCCTTCGCCGCGGTCTCGACCAGGACGCGGTCCGGCGCCCCGAAGAGCGTCGCCGTCGTGACCTCGACGCGCGGGTGTGCTCCCGTGAGCCGCTCGGCCGCCCGGTGCAGACGTCGGTCGAGCGCGGCCACGTCGCCGCCCCAGCCGTTCGTCACCGTGACGACCTCGATGTGGCTGCCGGGGACGACCCGGCGCATCGCGACCCAGTCGACCGCTCGGTCACTCGCGTCGTCGTCGACACCGACGACGATGCGCTCGGCCCCGACGACGGTGCCGTCGCGCATCACCGGGCCCCGGCGTGCGCGGGTTCGTCGGCTCGGTCCTCGTCCCGGACCGCCCGTCGCGGCTGGGGCACGATGCACACCGGAGCGTGTCCGTGGTGCATGAGCCGCTCGCCCACGGACCCGGCCAGGAAGCCTCCGAGGGCGGTCCGGTGTCGCCGGCCGACGACCACGAGCGACGCGCCGCGGGACGACTGCAGCACCACGTCGCGCGGCTGACCCTCGACCGACGCTCCGTCCACGCGGAGGGCGGGGTGTGCCTCGCCGACCGCCCGCAGCGCCGCACGGAGCTCGATGTCGGCCTCGTTGGACCAGAGCACGCGGTCCTCCTCGAGGTAGATGTTCGCGTACGGTGCCATGGCGGTCGGGACCGCCCATGCCCGCACCAGGGCGAGGTCTCGCCCGCGTCGGTCGGCAGCGTCGGCGGCCCAGGCGAGGGCGGCGGCGGCAGACCGTGCGTCGACTCCGACGACGATCGGTCCGTCGCTGCGCTCCCACTGCTCGGGGACCGCCACGACCGGTGTGGTGGCGTGCGCCACGACCCGTTCCGCGACGCGCCCCCTGATCGTCGCGGCGATGGTGTGCACCTGCCGCGCCCCGATGACGAGGACGTCTCCGAGCGCCGCGTCCGCAACGAGTCGATCGGCGGTCGGTCCACCCGTGACGTCGTGCGTGATCGCGAGCCCGGGATGCGCGTTCCGCAGCCGCTGTTCCGCGGCCTCGAGACGGTGTTCCGAGCGCGTCAGTGCTTCGCCGTAGACCTCGCTGACGGTCAGCAGTCGCACGACGTCGGCTGCCGGGTCGACGGCCTCGACGGTCCAGTCGACGGTCTTCCAGCCGGCGACGCTGTCGTCGATCGCGACGGTGTAGGCGGTCATGATCGCTCCTTCCGCGGCTGACGCCGGGTGCGTCGCCGGCGGCTCGCACCGCTTCGGTCTCCCGGACGGTACGGCGACCGGACGGTCGTGGGGCAGGGCCGAAGGTCCCGCCCCGGCGAGGGACCAACGCCACTGCCCGGACGGCGGTCGTGCGCGCAGGGTGGTCCGGACGGCGTCGGAACGACGCCGGGAGAGCAGGCAGACCATGACCACGCGGATCGTGCTCGGCTGGGACGGCGGGACGGCCGCCCGTGCCGCCCTTCGTTGGGCCGCGGCACGGGTGACGGGTTCGGTGGGGCGGCTCGTCGTCGTGCACGCGGTGCCCGACGACCCGGGCGCACCGGTCCTCGCCGTCGCCGACCGCGGTGTGCGCGCCAGCGTCTGGGTAGCGGCCGGCTCGCCCGACGTCGACCTCGCCGTCGAGGTGCTCCTCGGCGCCGTCGACGGCGACTGCGTCCTCGTCGTCGGGCACGACGTCGTCCCGGACGCCCGCGGCTCCCGCCCGTCGGTCGCCGCCCGGCTCGTGGACGCAGCACCGTGCTCCGTCGTCGTCGTCCCGGCCGACACGACGACGGGACGCGGGGTCGTCGTCGGTGTCGACGTCCGGTCCGCATCGGCGACGGCCCTCCGCTTCGCGGGCCAGGAGGCGCGACGCACCGGCGCGACGCTGCGTGCGGTCGCCGTCTGGTCACCACCATGGCACGACGCGGACGCACGTCGTCACGAACTGCAGCTGCTCGAGGAGCGCGTCGAGGACGCGCTCCTCGGTCTGCCCGACGTCGACGTCCACCGGGAGCTCGTCGAGGGTCCCGTGGCCCGTCGTCTGACCGACGCGGCAGACGGAGCCGCCCTGCTGGTCCTGGGTGCCGGCCCGCACCACCGACGGGGCGGGACCGTCGTCGACCAGGTGATCCGCGCCTCCCGGACCGCCGTCGCGGTCGTGCGCTGACCAGGGCGAGGTCCCCTCGTCAGTCCGACCACCGCCAGTCGGCCACCGACGGCACGTGGAAGCGATCGAGGTCGTTGAGCATGAGCATGTCGAACGGCGTGGTCGTCGTGCCCTGCTCGACGTACCCACGGACGTGCATGTCGGCGTTCGCCGCGCGGCGGTGGGTCAGGCGGTGGACGAGCCACGGGTAGCCGTGGAACGCGAACACCACCGGGTGATCGCGGGTGAACAGGGCGTCGAAGGCCTCGTCGGGCAGGCCGTGCGGGTGCTGCTCCGGACTCGTCAGGCGCATCAGGTCGACGACGTCGACGACCCGGACCCGGGGCTCCGGCACCGCGTCACGGAAGATCGCGGCGGCCGCGAGGACCTCCTGTCGGGCCCGGCGCGGCCTCCGGTCCTGTCGGGCCCGGCGCGGCCTCCGGTCCTGTCGGGCCTGCGGTGCGGTCGTGTCGGGCGGCTTCCCTCCGGGGGACCAAGGGCCTGGTGGGCGCTGCCCGCGCCGGGCATCGTCGTGAGCGGACCCGACGGGAGACCCCATGTCACGACCGACCCGCTGGACCGTCGCGCTGGACGAGACCGAGGCGGCCTGGAACAGCCTGGGCTGGGTGGAGACCGTGGTGCGCGACGCTGACTCCGTCCGTCTGGTCACCGTCCACGAGCAGTTCGGGGAGAGCAGGGAGCGGTCGACCGGTCGGCTCACGATCGCGACCCACCTGCTGCGGGACCGTCACCCGCACCTGGAGGTGGCACACGAGGTCGTCAGCGGACCCACGGTCGCCCGTCTGGTCACCGACGCCGTCGACGGCGACGTCCTCGTCGTCGGCGGACGCCACTCCGACCGCCTGTGGGCGTGCCTCACCGGCCGGGTCACCGAACGGGTCGTCGCACACGTCACGACACCCATGGTGGTCGTGCCGGAACGCTGGCGACCCGGACGGGACGAGGACGCCGTCGTCGTGGGGGTCGACGGTGGCACCGCTGCGTCGGCGCTGGCCGTGGGGGCGGTGCTCGCCGAGGGGCGCCGGGACGGCCTCGTGCTCGTGCGGGCCTGGCGGTCGCTCCCGGACGGCGGCCCGTTCCGCGATGACACCGCCGTGCACGGCCGCGCCATGTCGGAACACGACGGACAG
>NZ_BACZ01000786.1 GCF_000333375.1 Curtobacterium sp. B18 | reverse complement strand
CGTGCTCGCCCAGCTCGCCGAAGGGCTACCGGCCGCGGAAGCCGGCGCGCAGCCGCGCCGCATCGCCGACATGTCCAGCATGTTCCGCGTCGCGCAGCTGGTCGGCGAGGCGATCCAGACC
>NZ_BACZ01000787.1 GCF_000333375.1 Curtobacterium sp. B18 | reverse complement strand
CGCTGGGCGCATGACCACTCCTGGACCGCACGCCGGTGAGGCGCACACCGGCGACCTCGCGGCACGACTGAACTGGCTCCGCGCCGGGGTGCTCGGCGCGAACGACGGCATCGTCTCCACGGCGTCGATCGTCGTCGGGGTCGCGGGCGCGTCGACCTCGGTCCCGGCGATCGCGACCGCCGGGATCGCCGCGCTCGTGGGCGGCGCGGTCTCGATGGCGCTCGGCGAGTACGTCTCGGTGAGCAGTCAGAAGGACAGCCAACGGGCACTCATCGAGCAGGAACGGCGGGAGCTGCACGAAGACCCGGTCGCCGAGCTCGAGGAACTCACGCAGCTGTGGGAGGCCCGTGGACTCCGGCGCGAGACCGCCGAGGCCGTCGCCGCCGAGCTGACGGACCGGGACGCCCTGCGGGCGCACCTGACGACCGAACTCGGGATCGACGAGGACGAGGTGGTGAGCCCGTGGCACGCGGCGTTCGCGTCGGCGGCCGCGTTCTCGATCGGCGCGGTGCTGCCGCTGCTCGCGATACTGCTGCCACCCGAGTCCGTCCGGGTCCCGGTGACGTTCGTCGTCGTCCTGCTCGCCCTGGCACTCACGGGTGCGACGGGTGCGAGGATCGGGGGAGGCTCGATGCCGCGCGCCACCGTCCGCGTGGTCGTCGGTGGTGCACTTGCCCTCGCGGCGACGTTCGTCATCGGATCCCTCCTCGGCACGAGCGGGGTGGTGTGACGTGGCGAGGATCCTGGTGGTCGAGGACGACCCGGAGATGGGCGCGCTCGTCGAACGCGGGCTCGTCGGCGAGGGGCACGAGGTCACCGTGGTGTCGGACGGCGTCGCCGCGCTCGTCCAGGCGCGCGGGCAGTCGTTCGACGCCGCCGCGATCGACGTCATGCTCCCCGAGATGACCGGGTTCGAGGTGTGCCGGCGGCTCCGCGAGATGGGCCAGGACTTCCCGGTCGTCCTCGGACCGCCCG
>NZ_BACZ01000788.1 GCF_000333375.1 Curtobacterium sp. B18 | reverse complement strand
GCCGCCGTCCAGGCGAGGCGGTCCGCCGGCTCGCAGCCGGCGCCAACCCGTGACGAGGTCCGCGACCTCGGCTCCGCGGCCGTGATCGACGCGTCCTTCGACGTGCGTCCCGGCGAGATCTTCGTCGTCATGGGTCTGTCCGGCTCGGGCAAGTCGACGCTCATCCGCATGCTGAACGGCCTGCTCGAAACCGACGGCGGGGAACGTCGAGATCGGCGGTCGCACCGTCACGGGGGCCACCCCGCGCCAGGTCCGCGACATCCGTCGGTCGAGCGTGTCGATGGTCTTCCAGCACTTCGCGCTGCTGCCGCACCGCACCGTGCTCGAGAACGTCGCGTTCGGCCTCGAGGTGAACGGCGTCGACAGGGCCACCCGGCTCGCCAAGGCCCGCGAGGTGATCGGCCTCGTCGGACTCGACGTCTGGGCGGACGCGAAGCCCGACGAGCTCTCCGGCGGCATGCAGCAGCGTGTCGGCATCGCCCGCGCCCTCGCCGCCGAGACCGACGTCCTGCACGCTGGGCGCAACGCCACCCGCATGCTGTCCACGCGGTCCGCGATGACGGCGTCCGCCGTCCAGCGCTGCTGCAGGCGTCCGACGAGCTCCTGCACCTGGGACTGGTCGAGACCCGGGTGCAGCGCCAGGCCCACCGTCAGCTCCGCACCGGCGAAGCGTCCGAGCGGGTCCCCCGGGGCGAGCTCGACCCGCGCCACGGCACGCTCCCCCACGACGGAGTCGGCGAAGGCCTGGGCGACCTCCGGGTCCTCGAAGCAGGGCGTCCACGGCAGGTCCTGCCCGATCGCCCACACGGCGGGACGGCGGAGCACGAACTCGGTCGGTGCCGTCGGGTCGAGGACCACGAGCTGGGTCTCCTCGCTCGCGGCGGCCATCGCGACCCGACGCGAATCGGCGGGGACCGGCCGGGCGTCGGCATCCCAGGTCCGCATCGCCTCGACCGAGGTGAACGCGGGCATCACGCTCCGGCCGTCCGGGCCGGCGACCGTGACGATCGAGAGCTCCTGCGTCTTGTCGACGAGCTTGCCGGTGTCGGTGTGGCCGACGTCGCCGGCCTCGGCGATGAGCGGGATGAGCAGCCGCGCGGTGCGGAGCGCGTCGACGACCGCCCGCTGGGAGCCGCCGTCGGGCAGCGCCCTGATCGCGTCGACGACCGCCGGGTCGGCGAGTCCGTCGTCGTCGTCGAAGGTCGTGTCGTGCTGGTCGAACGAGCGCCCGGCCCACGCGGTGCCGGCCGAGTCGGCGGCGCCGCCTGGGGTGTGGGCGTCGTCCGGGTGCCCGGTGCCGTCCGGGACCTCGGGACCGGTCCCGCGACCGTTCGAGATGCCCGACACGCCGCTACTCCGACGCGACGTCGAGGGCGGCGGGGAGCGTGAACGCCCCCGAGTAGAGCGCCTTGCCGATGATCGCGCCCTCGAGACCGTGCGGCACGAGCGCGCGCAGGGCACGCAGGTCGTCGAGCGTCGAGATCCCG
Source organism: Curtobacterium sp. B18 (assembly GCF_000333375.1). Classification (GTDB taxonomy): domain Bacteria; phylum Actinomycetota; class Actinomycetes; order Actinomycetales; family Microbacteriaceae; genus Curtobacterium. Next base: position 3,759 of record NZ_BACZ01000788.1, on the reverse strand, counting down.
CCGGACGCCACCACGGGCTGGTCGGTGCGGTCGCAGACGGCCCGGAGCAGGTCGACGTTCGGCCCCTGCAGCGTGCCGTCCTTGGTGACGTCGGTGACGACGTAGCGGGCGCAGCCGGCGTCCTCGAGGCGGTCGAGGACCTCCCACAGGTCGCCGGCGTCCTCGGTCCACCCGCGGCTGGCGAGGGTCGTCCCGCGCACGTCGAGTCCGACGGCGATCTGCTCGCCGTACTGCCGGATGACGCGCGCCGCCCACTCCGGGTCCTCGAGCGCCGCGGTGCCGAGGTTCACGCGTGCCGCGCCGGTCGCGAGGGCCGCCTCGAGCGACGCGTCGTCGCGGATGCCGCCGGACAGCTCGACCGCCACGCCCTCGACCTCGCGGACGGCGTGCGCGATCACCCTGCGGTTGTCGCCGCGGCCGAACGCCGCGTCGAGGTCGACGAGGTGGATCCACTCCGCGCCCTGGTCGCGCCACGTCCGGGCTGCCGACACCGGGTCGCCGTAGGAGGTCTCGCTGCCGGCCTCGCCCTGCGTGAGACGCACCGCCTGGCCGTCGACGACGTCCACGGCGGGCAGCAGGACGAGGGGCGTGGTGGAGGAGAGCTCGGTCATGGTCCTGTCTTCGTTGCGGGAGCGGGCGCGGTGCGCTGGTCGGGAGGAGCGGTGCGGGTCCGTCACGGACCGCGCCGCCGGACCCGTGGCCGGGTTCAGAGCGACTGCACCCAGTTGCGAGCAATCGGATGCCCGGCTCGCCGGACTTCTCGGGGTGGAACTGGGTGGCGGTGAGCGGGCCGTTCTCGACGGCGGCGACGAACCGCTGCCCGTGCTCGGCCCAGGTCAGCCGGGGCGCGCGGAACGGGCCGTACGCCTCGAGCGGGAAATCGGTCACGCCGTAGGAGTGCACGAAGTAGAAGCGCTCGTCGTGCAGGCCGTCGAACAGCACCGAGTCGGCGGGCGCGTCGACGGTGTTCCAGCCCATGTGGGGCAGGACGTCCGCCTGGATCTGCTCGACGGTGCCCGGCCACTGGCCGAGTCCCTCGACGTCGGCACCGCGCTCGATGCCGCGGGAGAACAGCACCTGCATGCCGACGCAGATACCGAGGACCGGACGTCCGCCGGCCAGGCGGTGGTCGACGATCTCGCCGCCCTGCACGCTCTCGAGCTGCTCCACGACGGCACCGAACGCCCCGACGCCCGGGACGAGCAGGCCGTCGGCGCGGAGCGCGGTCTGCTTGTCGGCGGTCAGGGTGACGTCGGCGCCGGCGCGCTCGAGCGCCTTGGCGGCCGAGTGGACGTTGCCGGACCCGTAGTCGAGGACGACGACGTTCGGCTTCGCGCCCGCCGTCACAGCGAGCCCTTGGTGGACGGGATGCCGTCCACGCGGGGGTCGAGCTCCACCGCGGTGCGCATCGCCCGCGCGAACGCCTTGAACTCGGCTTCGGCGATGTGGTGCGGATCGCGGCCCGCGAGCACGCGGACGTGGACCGTGATGCCGGCGTTGAACGCGATGGCCTCGAACACGTGGCGGACCATCGAGCCGGTGAAGTGCCCGCCGATGCGGTGGAACTCGAAGCCGGCGGGCTCGCCGGAGTGCACGAGGAACGGACGGCCCGACACGTCGACGACCGCCTGCGCGAGGGCTTCGTCGAGCGGCACCAGCGCGTCGCCGTAGCGGCCGATGCCGGCACGGTTGCCCAGGGCCTGCTTGAGCGCCTGGCCGAGCACGATGCCGGTGTCCTCGACGGTGTGGTGCACGTCGATGTGGGTGTCGCCCGTCGAACGCACGCGGAGGTCGATGAGCGAGTGCTTGCTGAACGCGGTCAGCATGTGGTCGAAGAACGGCACGCTCGTCGAGATGTCGGACGTGCCGGTGCCGTCGAGGTCGAGTTCGAGCTCGATGCTCGACTCGCTCGTGCTCCGGCTGATCGTGGCGGTGCGCGCGGTCATGCTGCAACCCTAACCGGCGGCTGATCGGCGGCGACGCGGCGCATGGCGTCGAGGAACACCGTGGTCTCCTCCTCGGTGCCGGCGCTCACGCGCAGGTGGTTCGGGATGCCGAGGTCACGGACGATGACGTCCTGCTCGAGGAGCGCCTCGAACGCGGCGTGCGGGTCTGCAACGCCCCCGAACAGGACGAAGTTCGACCAGGTCTCGTAGGTGCGGTACCCCATCGCGCCGAGCTCGGTCACCATGCGGTCGCGCTGCCGGGTGATGTCGTCCACCATCGCCAGCATCGCGGGCGCGTGCCGGAGCGCTGCGACCGCGGCCGCCTGCGTCAGGGCGGACAGGTGGTACGGCAGCCGGACGAGCCGGATCGCGTCGATGACGGCCGGGTGGGCGGCCATGTAGCCCACGCGGGCCCCGGCGAACGCGAAGGCCTTGCTCATGGTGCGGGACACGACGAGGCGCTCGCGGCCGGGCAGCAGCGTGAGCGCGCTCGGGGCGTCGGCCGGCATGAACTCGGCGTAGGCCTCGTCCACCATCACGATGCCGTCGGTCGCGGCGTACGCGGCCTCGATCGTCTCGATCGGGAGCGGGGTCCCGGTCGGGTTGTTCGGCCCGCAGAGGAACACGATGTCCGGCTGGTGCTCGCGGATGGCCGCCACGACCGTCTCGGGCGAGATCCGGAACTCGTCGTCGCGCTGGGCGGGGATCCACGTCGTCCCGGTTCCCGAGGCCAGGATCGAGTGCATCGAGTAGGTCGGAGGGAACCCGAGCACGCTGCGCCCCGGCCCGCCGAACGCCTGCAGGAGCTGCTGGAGGACCTCGTTCGAACCGTTGGCCGCCCAGATCTGTTCCGGGCCGAGCGACTGCTCCGGCGCGGTGTCGCGCTGCAGGTAGTCCGCGAGGGACTGCCGCAGCTCGGAGAACTCGCGGTCCGGGTAGCGGTTCACGGTGGTCAGCGCCTGCCGGATCGACGACACGATGTCCTCGGCGACGTCAGCCGGCACCGGATGCGTGTTCTCGTTGACGTTGAGCTGCACGCGCACGTGCTTCTGCGGTGCGCCGTACGGGCTCTGCCCGCGCAGGTCGTCTCGGATCGGGAGGTCTTCGAGCGTGAATGCCACCGATCCATCGTAGGCCGCACGGGCGGTCGGACGACCGGCCGTCCGGACGGTGGGCCGTCGCGACACTTCTGCGGCGCTGCGTGGCGGCCGGCGTCGCGTCAGTGCGCGGCGGTGTACTGCGCCGGGATCGCGATCTCCTGACCGGCCTGCAGACCGGAGCCGTCGAGGGCGTTGAGGCTCACGACGTCCTGCACGAAGTCACGCGGGTCGGCGTTCGGCGCGGTCTCTTCCGCGAGCTGCCAGAGCGTCTCGCCCGGCTGGATCGTCACGGTCTCGAAGTGGGCGTGCGACTCGGTGTTGCCGGCGGACGCCTGCCCGCCGTTCAGCACGGCGAGTGCCGACCACGGAAGACGTCCCGGCCCGGGTACCAGGGGACGAAGGGCGTGCCCCACGTCCCCGAGGCGTTCACCACGACGTCCGCGCCGATCCGGCTCGTCCCCCCGTCGGCACTGCGGACCGTGACGCACAGTCCGGCCGAGGATCCGGTGGTGTCCGCGATGCGCGACACGGAGGTCACCGCGACCGGCCGCCGCACGCGCAGGTCGTAGTACTGCTCGAAGCGTCGGTAGTACTCGCCGACGACGTCCCGGGCCGGCCGCGACCGATCGGCGTCGTCGAACCGGAGGCCCATCGCGTTCATCCCCGGCAGGTCGTGCACGCGGTGCGCGGCTCCGAGACGGAGGGCCTCCCAC
>NZ_BACZ01000789.1 GCF_000333375.1 Curtobacterium sp. B18 | reverse complement strand
GTCCCAGCGTGACGCTTTGCCTGAGGGCTGCCCCTTTTCACGCGGGTCGTCATCGAACCCGCTGCCGCGCCCCCGGTCCGTCCGGGGCTGCGTGCGGCCATGCATATGGATTGATCATCTTGACCCAGTTTTCCGACCTCGGCCTCGCCGCGCCCATCCAATCCGCGCTCGATTCCGAAGGCTATGTGACGCCGACGCCGATCCAGGCGCAGTCGATCCCGCCGCTGCTCCAGGGGCGCGATCTCCTCGGCATCGCGCAGACCGGCACCGGCAAGACCGCTGCCTTCTCGCTGCCGGCGCTCCACCACCTCTCCGCGTCGCCGAAGCGCCCGCTGCCGCAGACCTGCCGCATGCTGGTGCTCGCGCCGACCCGTGAACTCGCCTCGCAGATCGCCGATTCGATGCGCGCTTATGGCAAGAACCTGAAGCTGTCGGTCGCGACCGTGTTCGGCGGCGTGCCCGTTGGCCGTCAGATCCGGCAGATGCAGATCGGCGTCGATATCCTCGTCGCCACGCCCGGCCGCCTGCTCGACTTGATCGATCAGCGCGCGCTGTCCTTGCGCAACGTCGAGATCTTCGTGCTCGACGAGGCCGATCAGATGCTCGATCTCGGCTTCATCCACTCGCTCAAGCGGATCGTGCCGCTGCTGCCGAAGCAGCGCCAGTCGCTGTTCTTCTCGGCGACCATGCCCAAGACGATCGGCGAGCTCGCCGACAAGTTCCTCACCGATCCGGTGAAGGTCGCGGTGGCGCCGGTCTCGTCGACCGCCGAGCGCGTCGACCAGTATCTCACCTACGTCAACCAGAACGAGAAGCAGGCGCTGCTGACGCTGAAGCTGCGCGAGCTGGAGATCGGCCGCGCTTTGGTGTTCAGCCGCACCAAGCATGGCGCCGATCGC
>NZ_BACZ01000790.1 GCF_000333375.1 Curtobacterium sp. B18 | reverse complement strand
CCTTACATTTGCACTCTCAGGTGATGATGATAAAGAAGCAGTTAATACAGCCAAAGGAATTCTGGAAGCATTGCCTAAAATAAACAAAAACGGATTTTCCGCTGAACAGAAAAAAGAATATGCAGAACTGGAATCAAGCATTAAGGAACACGCACAGCATATTGCGGATAATGCCGGAAACATT
>NZ_BACZ01000791.1 GCF_000333375.1 Curtobacterium sp. B18 | reverse complement strand
CGTCGGATCGTGCCTTTGCGGTGCCTGTGTCGGCCGGTGAATCGCGCTGTTCATCGACGCATTTGCCCAGCTTGCGGATCGCGGCTTTCGCGTCGCCGAGGTCCAGGCGCTCCACCGGAACATCGCCCCGCGAGACATCGAGGGTCTTGGATGTCGCGAAGAGCGAGGGGA
>NZ_BACZ01000792.1 GCF_000333375.1 Curtobacterium sp. B18 | reverse complement strand
TCACCAGCATACCGAGGATTGGCAGACAGGCAATCAGGAGCAATAGGTGACCCTGGACTTTCCCTGCCTTGCGTCCGTCTGAGACAGATATATCGCAGGAAGTGAGGTTTGACGTCCACTTGGCAGTCATCAATGGCACCTTTCCCCTCCGCGGCATCGCCCGCGATGGAACCTTAGATGCCTATTCGGCGACGAAACGGTTTTCGATCGCGCCAAGCCCGGTGGCTTCCACGCGAACGACATCGCCAGGCTTCATGAATGTCCCGGTCGCGATGCCGACGTTAGCGGGCGTGCCCGTGGCGATGACATCGCCAGGTTCGAGCGTCATAACGGTCGAGAGATAGGCAATCTGTTCTGCGATACCGTAGATCATGTCCCCGGTTAAAGTGCGCTGCCGTTCCTCGCCGTTCAGCGTAAGCCACAGCTCGAGCGCGTGGGGATCGGCGACCTCGTCCGAGGTTGTGATCCAAGGACCGATCGGTCCGTGCGTGTCAAACGACTTGCCAAGCGTGAAGGTCGGCGAGCGGAACTGCCAGTCACGGGCGCTCACGTCGTTGCAGACCAGATAGCCTGCGATTACCGAGAGTGCCTGTTCGGGCGCGACGTGGCGGCAACGCGTGCCGATAACATAGCCGAGTTCGGCTTCGTAATCGACCTGGTCAGAAGCTTTCGGAATGACGATGTCGTCATAGGGTCCGGCGATGCAGCTGACCTGCTTGTTGAACCAGCTCTGACTCTTGGGGCGGGGGATTCCGCCTTTCTCGGCTTCCTCGGCATGCGCGTTGTAATTCATTCCGATCGCCAGGAATTTCTGCGGATCGTCGATGGGCGCCGCGAGGCGCACCTGCGAAAGCGGGTAAGCGGCTCCATCAACGGTTTCCAGAGTACCTCGTAGCTGCGGCAATTGCTGCAGCAGTCGACGCATCGATCCGCCGGAGTCGGGCATTGCCGCCGAGAGATCGATCACTTGGTCGCCGACCAGCTTACCCAGCCGCGGAGCCTGACCGTCTGGCGAACCGAAGC
>NZ_BACZ01000793.1 GCF_000333375.1 Curtobacterium sp. B18 | reverse complement strand
CGATGATCGCCGCGCGCCAGTTTCCGAGCAGGATGAAGAGTGCGAGCGCCACGAGCAGCGCGCCCTCGGTGAGGTTCTTCTGGAC
>NZ_BACZ01000794.1 GCF_000333375.1 Curtobacterium sp. B18 | reverse complement strand
CGTAGGTGATAGCCTTGGCGACCGGCATGTCGAAGACGGTCTTGTAGAGCGTCGGCAGCCAGGTCACTAGGCCGTTGTTGACCATGTA
>NZ_BACZ01000795.1 GCF_000333375.1 Curtobacterium sp. B18 | reverse complement strand
TGCAGGGCATCATCATGCTCGGCTTCATGGCGCCCGGCATCGCCGCGGGCAGCGCGCTGACCGGCCTGCACGTCGACCCGTCGTCCGCGGCGCTCGTCGGCGAGGTCGCCGGTGTCGGCACCGATCGCGGCGGGTGGGAGGCCGTCCCGCCCTACTGGGTGTCCTGGGTGGCGGTGGTGATCCTGGCCGTCGGACTGGGACTGGTGTTCCAGTCCGGGTGGCGACTCACCCTCGTCTCGGTGATCGTCATGACGTCGGCGTACGGCCTGCTCACCGGCATCACCCCGCTGGGCGGCAGCGTCGTCGCGACGGGGGCGACCGCCGCGCTCCTGTTCATCGCGACGCGCGTGCTCGAACGGATCGTCCCGGCGATCCCGGCCAACGTGTCGTTCTTCCCCGCGTTCCTGCTCCTGGTACCAGGCACGGTCGGTCTGGTCGCGGTGGCGACCTTCGACCCGGTGGCGCTCGCGACACGGCGTCCAGAAGCCCGTCACCGCCGACGCGCAGGTCGCCGTCGCGAAGGACGGCACGGTCCAGGTCGCCGGCAGCGTCCCGATCACCTTCGCCGACTACGGCGTCGAGGCCCCCTCGCTCGGCTTCGTGACGGTGGACCCGAAGGGGTCCGTCGAGTTCTCCCTCGACCTGGCGAAGTGATGGCCACGGGCAGGTCCGCCGACGAGCTGCTCGCGACCCTCTACCGCGAGCACGGCGACGCGCTCACCCGGCACGTCCGGCACCTGACCCGCGACGGGCACACCGTCGAGGACGTGGTGCAGGAGACCATGGTGCGCGCGTGGCAGCGGCCGGCCGTGCTCGAACGCGCCCCGGACAGCGCACGCGCCTGGCTCTTCACCGTGGCCAGGAACCTCGTCGTCGACGACGCCCGGTCGGCGCGCAACCGCCGCGAACACGGCACGGAGCTGCCCTCGACCGG
>NZ_BACZ01000796.1 GCF_000333375.1 Curtobacterium sp. B18 | reverse complement strand
CGTCGGAGTCCTGACACCGGCGCGCCGCCCGCTGGTCTGAGCTCCCCTGTCCTGGGCGCCCGCCGGGCGCGATCGCCTGCGGGACCGGAAGCGTGTGGCGGGCCGGCACCGCTCCGGCCGGCGGCAGGCGCGATGCGGACCGGCGCCGCACCGGCTGGTGACACGTGCAGACGCCGTCGCCCTCCGGTCCGTGCATCGTCGTGCGGCGGATCCCGTCGGCGTCCGGGGTGACGTCCGTGTAGGCGGTGTCGAGGTCGGCGTCACCGGCGCGGACGCCGGACCGCAGGT
>NZ_BACZ01000797.1 GCF_000333375.1 Curtobacterium sp. B18 | reverse complement strand
CGCCCGCTGGCTGCAGGAGCACGGCGTCCGGATCTGGAACGAGTGGGCGGACGAGGACGGCGACCTCGGTCCGGTCTACGGCGTGCAGTGGCGCTCGTGGCCGACGCCGTCGGGGGAGCACGTCGACCAGATCGCGCAGGTCATCGAGCAGATCAGGACGAACCCGGACTCGCGCCGCCTGATCGTCTCGGCATGGAACGTCGCCGACATCCCCGAGATGGCCCTCGCCCCGTGCCACGCCTTCTTCCAGTTCTACGTCGTGGACGGCAAGCTCTCGTGCCAGCTCTACCAGCGGAGCGCGGACATGTTCCTCGGTGTCCCGTTCAACATCGCCTCGTACGCGCTGCTCACCCACATGATCGCGGCGCAGACCGGCCTCGAGGTCGGCGAGTTCGTGTGGACCGGCGGCGACTGCCACGTCTACGACAACCACGTCGAGCAGGTCGAGGAGCAGCTGTCCCGCACGGCGTACGCGCCGCCGACGCTCGAGCTCGCGCCGCGTGACTCGATCGACGACTACGAGTACGAGGACTTCACGGTCGTCGGGTACCACCACCACCCGGCGATCCGGGCCGCGGTCGCCGTCTGATGTCGTCCTCGTGGGCCGAACCCGTCCGGGGTGTCGGCATGGTCTGGGCGCGCGCGACGAACGGCGTCATCGGCGCGGACGGCGGGATGCCGTGGCACGTGCCGGAGGACCTCGCGCACTTCCGACAGGTGACGGGTGACGCCACCGTGGTGATGGGCCGTCGGACGTGGGAGTCGCTGCCGGAACGCTTCCGACCGCTGCCGGGGCGCCGGAACGTCGTGCTGACCCGGGACGCCGCGTGGGCGTCGTCCGAGGCCGCGTCCGGAGCCGAGGTGGTGCACGACCTCGCGACCGCGCTCGACACGGACGAGCCGGTGTGGATCATGGCGGCGGCAGGGTCGCG
>NZ_BACZ01000798.1 GCF_000333375.1 Curtobacterium sp. B18 | reverse complement strand
TCCCGTCCCGCCTCGTGGTCCGGACGCGACCCGCCGGTCTCAGGCCGCCATCGGCCCGTACCGGCGGTGCCCCTTCACGTCGTAGCGGTCGAGCATCATGAGCTTGTCCCAGGCGGCCACGAAGTCGCGGACGAAGCGTTCCTGTCCGTCACGACCCGCGTACGCATCGACGACCGACCGGAGCTGCGCGTTCGACCCGAACACGAGGTCGTGCCGGGAGGCCGTCCAGCGCTGCTCGCCGGTCGCCTGGACGGTGCCGGCGAACACCGTCTCGGTGTCATCGGTCTTCGTCCAGACGAGATCGGTGTCGGTCAGGTTGACGAACCAGTCGGTCGAGAGCGTGCCGACGCGGTGCGTCAGGACGCCGACGTCGGAGCCGTCCCAGTTCGTGCCGAGCACCCGCAGGCCGCCGGTCAGGACGGTCCACTCCGGTGCGGTCAGCGTGAGCAGGTTCGCCCGGTCGAGGAACACCTGCTCGAGCGCGACGCCGGGGGCGAACTGCTCGAACCGCTCGGACCGGAAGTTCCGGAAGCCGTCCGCGATCGGCCGGAGCCACTCGAACATCTCGATGTCGGTGAGCTCCTGCGTGGTGTCCACCCGACCCGGCGTGAACGGCACGGTGACCTCGACGCCGGCGGCGCGGGCGGCGTCCTCGACCCCGACGCACCCGGCGAGCACGACGAGGTCCGCGAGGGACACGGCGGGGTGCTGTGCGCGGATGCGCTGCAGCGCCTCCACCACGGGCACCGTGCG